>NZ_JBHWJJ010000001.1:0-60993 GCF_042732005.1 Streptomyces sp. NPDC059851
TCAATCGCCGGCGGGGCTGGCTTCGGGCTGGGCCCGGACCCGCGCGTCGATCGTTGGTGGGGCTGGTTTGGGGCTGGGGCCGGACCCACGCCTCAATCGCCGGCGGGGCTGGCTTCGGGCTGGGCCCGGACCCGCGCGTCGATCGTTGGTGGGGCTGGCTTCGGGCTGGGCCCGGGCCTGCGCGTCGGTCGTTGGTGGGGCTGGTTTGGGGCTGGGGCCGGGCCTGCGCGTCGATCGCTGGTGGGGATGAATTGCGCGGGTCGTAGGCTCGCTGCATGAGTGAACAGACGGTGCGGGACTGGCGTGCGGCTGCGGAGGGCGGCGATCTCGTCGTACTCGACGGGTTCCATGCACTGAAGCACGCGCTGCGGTTCGGGGCCGACGTGCGGGTTGCCGTGGCCGACGATCCCGAGGCGGTGCGGGCGCTGGCGGCGCAGCTGGCTCCCGATGTGGAGGACGAGGTCGAGCGGCTCGTGCGGGCCGCCGAACTGCGGACGCTCCTCCCCCGTGTGCACCCCACCGGGGTGGCCGCGCTCGCCGTGCGGCCGGACGCCGCCGACGGGCGGGTGCGGCTGGAGCGGATGCCGCGGACGGCACCGGTCGTCGTGCTCGACAATCCGCGCAACCTCGGGAACGTCGGTGCCGTGGTGCGGCTGGCCGCCGGGTTCGGGGCGACCGGCGTGGTCACCCGGGGCGACCTGGACCCGTGGCATCCGAACGTGGTGCGGGCCGGCGCCGGGCTGCACTACGCCACCACCGTGCAGTCCGTGACCCTGGACACCCTCCCGGACGGGCCGGTGTACGCGCTCGACCCGGAGGGCGAGGACATCCGTGCCCTCACCCTCCCGGACGACGCGCTGCTGGCCTTCGGCTCCGAGCGGCACGGGATCTCGCCCGAGCTGCGCGCCCGGGCCGATCACCTCGTGTCCCTGCCGATGCGCCCGCAGGTGTCCAGCTACAACCTGGCCACCAGCGTGGCCATGGCCCTCTTCCACTGGGGCGGACCGCACCCCGGCTGAGCCGCGGTCACGCCTGGCGGCGGACCTCCACCATGCGGAAGCGGTTGGCGACGAACGCCCCGTCGCACAGCGCCGCGTTCGCGGCCGGGTTGCCGCCCGAGCCGTGGAAGTCGGAGAACGCCGCGGTCTGGTTGACGTACACCCCGCCGGTCAGGTTCAGCGACAGCTGCGCCGACTCCTCCAGGCAGACCTCCTCGACGGCCCGCTCGGTGTCCTCGGAGGTGGTGTAGGCGCCGACCGTCATCGCGCCCTTCTCGCGCACCGTGCGGCGCAGCAGGGAGAGGGCGTCCGCCGTGCTGTCCACCGCCACCGCGAAGGAGACCGGGCCGAAGCACTCCGAGAGGTAGGGCGCCGAGTCGTCCGCCTTGCCGGCGTCCAGCTTCACCATGACCGGGGTGCGCACCACGGCGTCCGGGAACTCGGGGTTGGCCACCTCGCGGGAGGCCAGCGCTACCTCGCCGAGACCGGCGGCCGCCTCCAGGCGGGCCTTGACGTCCGGGTTGACCAGCGCGCCCAGCAGCGCGTTGGCGCGGGCGTCGTCACCGAGCAGGCCGCTGACCGACGCCGCGATGTCGGAGACGACCTCGTCGTACGTCTTGCGGCCGGCGTCCGTGTCGATGCCGTCCCGCGGGATCAGCAGGTTCTGCGGGGTGGTGCACATCTGGCCGCTGTAGAGCGACAGGGAGAAGGCGAGGTTCGCCAGCATGCCCTTGTAGTTGTCGGTGGAGTCGACGACGACCGTGTTGACGCCGGCCTTCTCCGTGTACACCTGCGCCTGGCGGGCGTTGGTCTCCAGCCAGTCGCCGAACTCGGTCGAGCCCGTGTAGTCGATCACCTTGACCTCGGGGCGGACGGCCAGGTCCTTGGCGATGCCCTCGCCCGGGCGGTCGACGGCCAGCGCGACCAGGTTCGGGTCGAAGCCCGTCTCCTCAAGGACCTCGCGGGCCACCTTCACCGTCAGGGCGAGCGGGAGGACGGCGCGCGGGTGCGGCTTGACCAGCACCGCGTTGCCGGTGGCGAGGGAGGCGAACAGGCCGGGGTAGCCGTTCCACGTCGGGAAGGTGTTGCAGCCGATCACCAGGGCGATGCCGCGCGGGACCGCCGTGAAGGTCTTGTCCAGCTGGAGCGGGTCCCTCTTGCCCTGCGGCTTGGACCAGTCGGCCCGCCCCGGGACGCGGGTCTGCTCCTCGTACGCGTACGCCACCGCCTCCAGGCCGCGGTCCTGCGCGTGGGGGCCGCCCGCCTGGAAGGCCATCATGAACGCCTGGCCGCTGGTGTGCATGACCGCGTGGGCGAACTCGTGGGTCCGTGCGCCGATGCGGGCCAGGATCTCGATGCAGACCAGGGCGCGGGCCTCCGGCCCGGCGTCCCGCCAGGCGCCCATGCCGGCGCGCATCGCGGGCAGCAGCACGTCCGGGTCCACGTGCGGGTACTCGATGCCCAGGGCGGGCCCGAACGGGGAGACCTCGCCGCCGGCCCAGCCGTCGGTGCCGGGCTGGTCCAGGTCGAAGCGGGTGTTGTGGAGGGCCTCGAAGGCGGCGAGGCCGTCGGCGGGGGCGGTCTCGCCGTACGCCTTGGGGTGCTCCGGGTGCGGGGACCAGTAGGCACGGCTGCGGATGGCCTCCAGCGCCTGGTCCAGGGTGGGCCGGTGCTTGGCGGACAGCTCCGACAGGGCGGGCGACTGGGAAACGGTGGGCTCGGCGGCCATCAGGGACCAACTCCTCGTTGAGCCGGGCAGGATCAGACTGGATCGCAGACTGGGATCAGGCAAGGGCGGGTGAAGAAGAGCAGACTGGAGTTAGAGTAACCGAACGATCGGTCGGGACAAGAGGGCCCGACCGACCTGTGGATAACTCGGTGCGGGAGGATCAGGACATGACAGCAATCGAGCGGTCCCGCACCGTTGCGGTGGTCGGCGCCGGCACCATGGGCCAGGGCATCGCCCAGGTAGCGCTCCTCGCAGGTCACCGGGTGCTGATCTACGACATCAACGCCGCCCTCGCCGCCGACGGCGTCGCCATCGTCCAGGACCGCGTCGAGCGCATGGCCGCCAAGGGCCGCCTGGAGCCCACCGAGGCCGAGGCCGCGAACGGCAGGATCCTTGCGGCCTCCGCCCTCTCCGACCTCGCGGACGCCGCGCTCGTCGTCGAGGCGATCGTCGAGGACACCACCGTCAAGCGCACGCTCTTCGCGGCGCTCGAAGAGGTGGTGGCCGAGGACGCCCTGCTGGCCACCAACACCTCCTCCCTCTCCGTCACCGAGCTGGCCGCCGGGCTCGCGCACCCCGGCCGCTTCCTCGGTCTGCACTTCTTCAACCCGGCCCCGCTGCTCCCCCTCGTCGAGGTGGTCAGCGGCCACGCGACCGACCCGGCCGCTGCCGAGCGCGGCTACCGCACCGTGCTGAGCTGGGGGAAGACCCCGGTCCGCTGCGCCGACACCCCGGGCTTCATCGTCAACCGCATCGCCCGCCCCTTCTACGCCGAGGCCTTCGCGGTGTACGAGGAGCAGGGCGCCGACCCGGCCACCATCGACGCCGTGCTCCGCGAGAGCGGCGGCTTCAAGATGGGCCCGTTCGCGCTGACCGACCTGATCGGGCAGGACGTCAACGAGGCCGTCACCCGGTCGGTGTGGGAGTCCTTCTTCCGCAGCCCCAAGTTCACCCCCTCGCTCGCGCAGCGCCGGCTGGTGCAGTCGGGCCGCCTCGGCCGCAAGTCGGGGCACGGCTGGTTCCCGTACGGTCCGGACGCGGTGGCCGCGGCCCCGCACACCGCCGGCCCGGAGGAGGCCCCGGAGAAGGTCACCGTGGTCGGTGACCTCGGCCCCGCCGCGGACCTCGTCGAGCTGATGGAGGAGGCCGGGATCGCGGTCACGGCCACCGGGACCGGGGGCCCGTACATCCAGCTGCCCGGCGAGGGGCAACTGGTGCTCGCGGACGGCAAGACCTCCGTCGAGTTCACCGACGTCGTCTACTTCGACCTCGCGCTGGACTACCGCGGGGCGACCCGCATCGCGCTCTCCGTCGGCGAGGACACCGGCGAGCGGACCCTCGCCGAGGCCGTCGGGCTGTTCCAGAAGCTCGGCAAGCAGGTCTCCGTGATCGGCGACGTCCCGGGCATGATCGTGGCCCGTACGGTCGCGATGCTGATCGACCTGACCGCCGACGCCGTCGCCCGGGGCGTGGCCTCCGCCGAGGACATCGACACCGCGATGAGGCTCGGCGTCAACTACCCCCTGGGCCCGTCCGCATGGCACGAGCGGCTCGGCCGCGACTGGGCGTACGACCTGCTGCACAACCTCGACGAGCGCTGCCCCGGCGGCCGTTACGCGCCCTCGCTGGCCCTGTTCAAGCTCGGCTACGCGGAATCCCCGGAGGAGGCTGCGGACGCCGAGGACGCTGCCGGGGGCGCCGAGGACGCCGCCGCGGCGGAGGAGCGCGCATGACGACCGCCAGGCGGGACACCTACACCCCCGAGTCGCTCCTGACGGTCGCGGTCCAGGTCTTCAACGAGCGCGGCTACGACGGCACCTCCATGGAGCACCTCTCCAAGGCGGCCGGCATCTCCAAGTCTTCGATCTACCACCACGTCGCGGGCAAGGAGGAGCTTCTCAACCGCGCGGTCAGCCGCGCGCTCGACGGGCTCTTCGCCGTGCTCGACGAGCCGGGGTCGGTGCGGGGCCGGGCGGTCGAGAGGGTCGAGTACGTCACGCGCCGCACGGTGGAGGTGCTGGTCGCCGAGCTGCCGTACGTGACGCTGCTGCTGCGGGTGCGCGGCAACACCCGGACCGAGCGCTGGGCGCTGGAGCGCCGCCGGGAGTTCGACCACCAGGTCGCGGAGCTCCTCAAGGCCGCAGCGGCCGACGGCGACCTGCGGGCGGACGTGGACATCCGGCTGGCCACCCGCCTGCTGTTCGGCATGGTCAACTCGCTGGTCGAGTGGTACCGCCCGCACCCCGGGACCACCCCGGACCAGCTCGCCGACGCCGTGGTCCACATGGCCTTCGACGGGCTGCGCACGGTACGCGGCTGATCGGCGGGGATGGTTCGCCGGGTTCGCGGCGAATGTGGCCGAAAAACTGTGCGATCAAGGGGCCCCTCCGGCATGTACGCTGAGCGCGACTCACAATCCTGAGCGTGTTCAAAACTGGGGGGCCGGTGCTCAATCGCCGTCTTGTAATGTCCGCTGCCGTCGCCGTGGCGGCCAGCTTCGGAACGGTGCTGGCGCCGGCGGCGGCCCAGGCCGCTCCCGCCGCGCCGGCGGCCGCGGTCAAGGGGAAGTCCGTCCCGGGCCCGGACGCGGGCAAGCCGGTCAAGCTGGCCCAGCCCGAGGTCAAGACCTTCCACAGCCCCGCCGAGCGCTCGGTCCGCAAGAGCCTGCGCACGACCAAGGGGCAGACGTCCGGTGCCACGCCGCAGGCCGACGCCGCGCCGCAGGCCGACACCGCCGTCTCCGCCGGCAACCCGGACCTCGCCGTCGTCCTCAACGCCAAGCCCACGTCGGCGCACGGCATCGAACTCCAGTCCTCGATCGTGAGCGCCCCGGGCGTCTCGCTGAAGGTCACGTACGACTGGGGCGACGGGTCGGTGGACGTCGTCGACGGCACGCCCGACCTGGAGACGACGCAGCAGCACCGCTACGCCGAGCTGGGCGAGTACAACGTCAAGGTCACCGTGACGGACGCGACGAACCAGGTGGCGGTCGTCAACGAGCTCCCGCTCTCGACGATCGGCTCGGACTTCACGCCGCACACCCCGACCCGTCTGCTGGACACCCGCAGCGGGATCGGCGCCGCGAAGGCCAAGGTCGCGCCGTACACCTCGGCCCGCGTGAAGATCGCCGGCAACGCGAAGATACCGGCGGGGGCCAGCGCCGTCGCCCTGAACGTCACCGTCACCAACACCACCAGCGGCGGCCACGTCACGGCCTTCGCGTCCGGCGGCAAGCGCCCGACCACCTCGAACCTCAACTTCGAGCCCGGCCAGACCGTTCCCAACATGGTGATCGTGCCGGTCGGCAAGGACGGGTACGTCGAGCTGTACAACGGCGGCTGGGAGTCGGTCGACCTCCTCGCGGACGTCACCGGCTACTTCACCCGCTCCGCCTCCAGCGGCTACAGCCCGATGACGCCGACCCGCTTCGTCGACACCCGCGAGGGCCTCGGCACCTCCTGGGGCCAGGTGCCCGGCCAGGGCACGTTCGGCACCCAGATCAGCGGCCTGCGGGGCGTCCCCGGCGGCATCACCGCCGTGGCGCTCAACGTGACCGTCACCAACCCGCGCGAGGACGGCCACCTGACCGTCTTCCCGAGCGACGTGCAGCAGGTCCCGACCACCTCGAACCTGAACTTCCGGGCGGGCCAGACCATCGCCAACTCGGTGATCGTCCCGGTCGGCGCCGACGGCAGCATCAAGGTGCGCAACGGCGCCTGGGCCGGGGTCGACGTCATCGTCGACGTCGTCGGCTACTACAGCCCCGACAGCCAGGGCGCGTACATGTCGGTGGCCCCGAACCGCATGATCGACACCCGGGACCCGGAGTGGGGCAGTGAGCCGCTGCCCGGCCGGTACTACCTGTGGCAGCCGATCTCCCACAAGGAGCAGGGCATCGCCGGGTACGTCATGAACACCACCGTGACCAGCCCCGCCGAGGCCGGCTTCCTGTCGGTCGCCCCGGACCCGAACACGCCGGACCAGTACTTCAACAACACCGCGGTCGAGCCGGCGCGGCCCACCGCGTCCAGCCTGAACTGGGCGGCCAACAAGACCGTCGCGAACATGGTCCAGGCGAGCTCCGGCGGTCCCAACGGCGTCGTCGACTTCTGGAACCAGAGCTGGGGCCCGATCCACCTGATCGTGGACATCTTCGGCTACTACGAGACGAAGTAGGACCGTTCGCGGGCGGCCCGGTCCCGGATGGCGACCGGGCCGCCCCGATGGCAGCCTGGGAGAGAAGTTCCCGGCGACCGGTCGCCACCTCCGCACCGCTGTACACACAGTTCCTCCGCGGGAGGTGGACCCTCGTGACGAGCCGTGCTTCTCGAACCCGCTGTCTTCTCGGCCCCCTCGTGGCCGCTGCCCTCTCCGCCGCGCTGGTACCCGTCGCGGCGCCCCCGACCGCAGCCCAGGGCTGTGACACCTCCGTGGTGTGCCTGATCAACGCCCAGCGCACCAGCCGCGGGCTACCGGCCCTGACCCTCAACGGACCGCTGACGAGCGCGGCCCGGCAGCACGCCGTCGCCGCCGTCCAGCAGAAGTGGTGGGGCCCGGGCAAGGACCCGCACCGGAACCCGCAGACGGGCTCCACGCCGGAGAGCCGCATCAAGGCGGCCGGCTACTGCCCGAATCCGCGCTCCTGGGCGTTCGGCGAGATCACCTACACCGGCTGGGGCACCGGAGGCACCCCGAAGGCCGCCGTCAACTGGTGGATGAACAGCCCGGGCCACCGCGCGCTCATCCTCGACGGCTCCATGCGCGACATCGGCAGCTGGGCGCAATCCGGTGCGGCCGACCCCGCCGGTGCCGGTGCGAGCAATGCCTGGACCTACGTGGTGACCTTCGGCCGCTGCCAGCAGTGACCCGGTCCGGCGCGCCACACGTCTGCGGGCCGGCCCGGCCTCCGGGGGCCGCTAGTCCTCCGGGAGGGCCGGGCCGGCTCCGCCGCCCTGGTGCGCCTGGTCGAGCAGGTCCGTTTCCTCGAAGACGAGCAGGGTGCGCGTGGAGAGGACCTCCGGAATGGCCTGGAGGCGGGTGAGGACCAGCTCGCGCAAGGTCCGGTTGTCCGGGGTGTGGACGAGCAGCAGGACGTCGAAGTCGCCGCTGACCAGGGCGATGTGTGCGGCGCCGGGCAGCTCGCGGAGCTTCTCGCGGACCGTGCGCCAGGAGTTCTGCACGATCTTCAAGGTGATATAGGCGGAAGCCCCTTGACCTGCGCGTTCGTGGTTGACGCGGGCCGTGAACCCGCGGATCACCCCGTCGTCGATGAGCCGGTTGATCCGGGCGTAGGCGTTCGCGCGCGACACGTGGACCTGCTCGGCCACCGAACGTATCGACGCCCGGCCGTCCGCCTGGAGCAGCCGCATGATCGACCGGTCGATGGGGTCCAGCGGGCGCGGCGGGACGGACGGGGCCTGTGGGCCGGAGGAGGCACCCCCCGCCGGGACCGGTGCGGAACCGCCTGCGGCCATTTGTTCATCCGGCATTGCCCACTGCCTCCCTGCTCTGGACGTCCTGCACCCATCCCAAGGCCCCGGCGCCCGTTTGTCCACAGCCTGAAGCCGCCTGTAGCCAAATTGCGCCAACGACCGAACAATCGGTTGGTGAGGCGCCTCACAGCCGAGGTAGCCCCCTGCCCGCTTCCCAAGAGGAGGTGTACGCCGCCATGACGGTCCAAGAGCTGCCCGGTGCCGGGGCGTCCCACCGCTCCACCCCGCCGCCCGCCTGGAGTCCCCGTACGGACCCCGCCCCGCTGCTCCCGGACCCCGAGCCGTACCGGGTGCTGGGCACGCCGGCCGCAGACGGGCTCGACCCCGAGCTGATGCGCCGCTGCTACGCCGAACTGGTGCGCGGGCGCCGTTACAACGCGCAGGCCACCGCCCTCACCCGACAGGGCCGGCTCGCGGTGTACCCCTCCACGGTCGGCCAGGAGGCCTGCGAGATCGTGGCCGCGCTGGTCCTCCAGGAGCAGGACTGGCTCTTCCCCAGCTACCGCGACACCCTCGCGGCCGTGGCGCGCGGGCTGGACCCCGTACAGGCCCTGACCCTGCTGCGCGGCGACTGGCACACCGGCTACGACCCCCGCGAGCACCGGATCGCCCCGCTGTCGACCCCGCTCGCCACCCAGCTGCCGCACGCGGTGGGCCTGGCGCACGCCGCGCGGCTGCGCGGTGACGAGGTCGTCGCCCTCGCCATGATCGGCGACGGCGGCACCAGCGAGGGCGACTTCCACGAAGCCCTGAACTTCGCGGCCGTCTGGAAGGCCCCGGTGGTCTTCCTCGTCCAGAACAACGGCTTCGCCATTTCCGTGCCGCTCGCCAAGCAGACCGCCGCCCCGAGCCTGGCCCACAAGGCCGTCGGCTACGGCATGCCCGGTCGCCTGGTCGACGGCAACGACGTGGCGGCCGTCCACGAGGTGCTGTCCGAGGCGGTCCGGCGGGCCCGGTCCGGCGGCGGGCCGACCCTGATCGAAGCCGTCACGTACCGCATGGAAGCCCACACGAACGCCGACGACGCGACCCGCTACCGCGGTGACGCCGAGGTCGAGGCATGGAAGGCGCACGACCCGGTGGACCTGCTGGAGCGCGAGCTGACCGCCCGCGGCATCCTCGACGCGGAGGGCATCGAGGCCGCCAAGGAGGCCGCCGAGCAGATGGCGGCCGCCCTGCGCGAGCGGATGAACGCGGACCCGGTCCTGGACCCGATGGACCTGTTCGAGCACGTCTACGCGGAGCAGACCGGCCGGCTGCGCGAGCAGGCGGACATGCTGCGCGCCGAGCTCGAGGCGGAGGAGCAGTCGTGACGACGGTGGCGGCGAAGCCCGCGACGATGGCGCAGGCCCTGAACCGGGCCATGCGCGACGCCATGGCCGAGGACCCGACGGTCCACATCATGGGTGAGGACGTCGGCACCCTCGGCGGCGTCTTCCGCATCACGGACGGCCTCGCGAAGGAATTCGGCGACGACCGCTGCACGGACACCCCGCTCGCGGAGGCCGGCATCCTCGGTACCGCGGTCGGCATGGCCATGTACGGTCTGCGGCCGGTCGTCGAGATGCAGTTCGACGCGTTCGCCTACCCGGCGTTCGAGCAGCTCATCTCGCACGTGGCGCGCATGCGCAACCGCACGCGCGGCGCGATGCCGCTGCCGATCACCATCCGTGTGCCGTACGGCGGCGGGATCGGCGGCGTGGAGCACCACAGCGACTCCTCCGAGGCGTACTACATCGCCACGCCCGGCCTGCACGTGGTGACCCCGGCGACCGTCGAGGACGCGTACGGGCTGCTGCGCGCGTCGATCGCGAGCGACGACCCGGTGGTCTTCCTGGAGCCGAAGCGGCTGTACTGGTCGAAGGCCGACTGGAACCCCGAGGCGCCCGCCGCCGTACCGGGCATCGGCACGGCGAAGGTCCGGCGCACGGGCACGAGCGCGACGCTGATCACCTACGGCCCCTCCCTCCCGGTGTGCCTGGAGGCCGCCGAGGCGGCCCGCGAGGAGGGCTGGGACCTGGAGGTCGTCGACCTGCGCTCGCTGGTGCCGCTCGACGAGGACACCGTCATGGCCGCCGTGCGCCGTACCGGGCGCGCGGTCGTGGTGCACGAGGCGAACGGCTTCGGCGGACCGGGCGCGGAGCTCGCCGCCCGCATCCAGGAGAAGTGCTTCCACCACCTGGAGGCGCCGGTGCTGCGCGTGACGGGCTTCGACATCCCGTACCCGCCGCCGATGCTGGAGAAGCACCACCTGCCCGGTGTGGACCGCATCCTGGACACCGTGGCCCGCCTGCAGTGGGAGAACTGATGGCGCAGGTAATGGAGTTCAAGCTCCCCGACCTCGGGGAGGGACTGACCGAGGCCGAGATCGTCCGCTGGCTGGTGGCGGTCGGCGACGTCGTCGCCGTCGACCAGCCGGTGGTCGAGGTCGAGACGGCCAAGGCGATGGTGGAGGTGCCGTGCCCCTACGGCGGTGTGGTCACCGCCCGCTTCGGGGAGGAGGGCACGGAGCTCCCCGTCGGGGCACCGCTGATCACGGTGGCGGTGGGCGCGGGTGCGGCCGCCGCGGCCGGTGCGGGTGCGCAGGCGGAGCCGGAGGCGTCCGGCTCCGGCAACGTCCTGGTCGGCTACGGCACGGACCACTCCCGCCCGGCGCGTCGGAGGCGGGTGCGACCGGGCTCCGCCGCGCCGGCTCCCGCCGCTGCCGCCGTGTCCCGGCCCGTTGCCGCTGCTCCGGCTCCGGCTCCGGCTGCTGCTCCGGCTCAGGCCGCTGTTGGCGCCCCGGCTGCCCCGGTTGCCGGACCCGTGCCGGTCATCTCGCCCCTGGTGCGCAAGCTCGCCCGGGACCACGGGATCGACCTGCGCGCCCTGCGCGGCTCCGGCCCGGAGGGCCTGATCCTCCGCGCGGACGTCGAGGCGGCGCTCAAGGCTCCCGCCCCGGCTCCCGCCCCCGCCCCGGCGGTGGCCGCTCCGGTCGCGGCGGCCGGCGAGCGCATCCCGCTCAAGGGCCTGCGGGGCGCGGTGGCGGACAAGCTCTCGCGCAGCCGCCGGGAGATCCCGGACGCCACGTGCTGGGTCGACGCCGATGCCACCGAGCTGATGGCGGCCAGGGCGGCGATGAACGCCGCGGGCGGCCCGAAGGTCTCGGTGCTCGCGCTGCTGGCCCGGATCTGCACGGCTGCGCTCGCCCGCTACCCGGAGCTCAACTCCACCGTGGACCTGGCGACGAACGAGATCGTCCGGCTGCCGGCCGTGCACCTCGGCTTCGCCGCCCAGACCGAGCGCGGCCTGGTCGTGCCGGTCGTGCGCGACGCCCAGGGGCGCAGCGCCGAGTCGCTGACGGCGGAGTTCGCCCGGATGACGGAGCTGGCCCGGACCGGGAAGCTGGCCCCGTCGGACCTCACGGGTGGCACGTTCACGCTGAACAACTACGGCGTGTTCGGGGTGGACGGGTCCACGCCGATCATCAACCATCCGGAGGCGGCGATGCTCGGGGTGGGCCGGATCGTCCCCAAGCCGTGGGTGCACCAGGGCGAGCTGGCGGTCCGCCAGGTGGTCCAGCTGTCCCTCACGTTCGACCACCGGGTCTGCGACGGCGGGGCCGCAGGCGGCTTCCTGCGGTACGTGGCCGACTGCGTGGAGTCCCCGGCGGTCCTGCTGCGCTCGCTGTAGCCGCCCGGGCGGTACCGCCGCGGCTCCCGGCACGGGTCATACGGCCCGCGTCGCCGGGAGCCGCGGCGGCGTCCAGTCCGCGTGCCGCAGGATGCCGCGGACCACGGCGCCGGAGGGGGCCAGGCGCAGCGCGCCGTTGCGCAGGGACACCGCCACGGGGTGGGAGAGCCGGTGGCCGAGCCGTCCGGCCCGGCGGGCCGCGCGGGCCACGCCCTGGCTGCGGGGCCGGCGTACGGCGTCGTAGCGGGCCAGTGCCGTCTCCACGTCCGGGGCGGCGGCCAGTTCGGCGGCGAGGGTGACCGCGTCCTCCAGGGCCTGGCAGGCCCCCTGGCCCAGGTTCGGCGTCATCGCGTGCGCGGCGTCCCCGAGCAGCGCCACCCGGCCGGCGGTGTAGGCCGGCAGCGGGGTCGCCAGCTCGTGGACGTCGTGGTGCAGCACGTCCTCGGGCCGGGTGGCCGCCAGCAGCCGGGCGACCGGCTCCTGCCAGTGCGCGAACCGCTGCCGGAGCACGGCCAGGGGGTCCGCGTGGCGGATGCCCGCCGGGGAGGCCAGCACGGCGTGCCATTCCGCCCGGCCGTCGGCGAAGGCGATGTGCCCGAACTCCGCGCCCGGCCCCCAGGTGAGCTGGAAGTCGGTGTCCAGGGCGACCGGTTCGGCGGTGATGGCGCGCAGCACCGTGGACCCGCTGTAGACGGGGCCCGGATGGTCCGGGAAGAGCCGCGTGCGGATGCCGCTGCGCAGCCCGTCGGCCGCGACCACCACGTCCGGCGTCGTGCCGGGCCGCCCGCCCGGCCCCTTGCCGAGTGCCGTGTCGAGCGAGCCGGTCACCCCGGTCCGCAGGCAGCCCGGCGGCAGCGCCCCGCGCAGCAGGCGGTGGAGCTCGGCGCGCGGGATGCCGGTCATGGGGACGCCGAGGGCGCGCTCCAGGGCGGCGCCGTCCATCCGGGACAGGGTGCGCCCGTCGGGGGTGCGGGTTCCGCCGGTGTACTGGTGCCGGGCGGCGGCGCGGACTACCCCGCCCACGCCCAGCGCGTCGAGGGCGCGGATGCCGTTCGCGGCGAGCGAGATGCCGGCGCCCGCGTCGTCGAGTACGGCGGACCGCTCCAGGACGGTCACCTCCCAGCCCGTGTGGTGCAGGCCGATCGCTGCCGCGAGGCCTCCTATGCCGCCGCCGATCACCAGGGCCCTGCCGTTCATGCGCACCTCTTTCTACAGATGTAGAAGTCGTGCTGCGCAGTGTACCGCGGAGCTTCTACAGGTGTAGAAATGGGGGGTGAGCGAAGAACGACGCGCCGTGCTGGCCGATGCTGCCATCGAGGTCCTGGCCGACGCGGGCATGCGAGGACTGACCCACCGTGCGGTGGACCGGGCCGCCGGCCTGCCCGACGGCACCACCTCGGCCTACTTCCGGACCCGCGCCGCCCTGCTGACGGCCCTCGTACGCCGTCTCGTGGCCCGGGACCAGGCCGAGCTGCAGGCCGCCGGTGAGCACACGCCCCCACTGCGCACCCCCGCCGAACTGGTCGACGGACTGGCCGCGCTGACACGGGCCCGGCTCACCGGGGAAGGGCGGCGGCGCTCGCTGGCCCGCTCCGCCTGCGTCCTGGAGAGCGTCCGGGACCCCGAGCTCCGCGAGATCCTCCTGCCCCGCGAGAACGCCGGCCGCGCCGCCGTACGGGCCTTCCTGGCCGCGTACGGCGCACCCGACCCGGACGCCCGCACGCAGACCCTGCTGGCCTGTGTGGACGGCCTCGTATTCGAACACCTGGTGCAGGGCACCGAGGTGCCGGTCGACGCCCTGGAGGGACTCGTCGCCGCTGCCCTCAGGTAGCCGCCCCGATGGGCGGACGGAACGTCAGACGGTCAGCAGGAGCTTGCCCACGTGGGTGCTCGACTCCATCGTCCGGTGGGCCTCGGCGACCTCCTGGACGGGGTACGCGGCGTGCACCACCGGGCGGACCCGGCCCGCTTCCACCAGGGGCCACACGTGCTCCCGGACGGCCGCGACGATGGCCGCCTTCTCGGCCGGCGGGCGGGCCCGCAGCGTGGTCCCGGCGATCGCCGCCCGCTTCGACAGCAGGGTGCCCAGGTTCAGTTCGGCCTTGACCCCGCCCTGCAGCCCGATGACGGCGAGCCGCCCGTTCACGGCGAGTGCGTCGACGTTCCGCGCCAGGTACTTCGCCCCGATGATGTCCAGGATCACGTCGGCCCCGGCTCCGCCCGTCGCGGCCCGCACCTCCGCCACGAAGTCCTGCTCGCGGTAGTCGATCAGGATGTCGGCGCCCAGTTCCTTGCAGCGGGCCAGTTTCTCCGGGCCCCCGGCCGTCACCGCCACCGTCGCGCCGACGGCCTTCGCCAGCTGGATCGCCATGGTGCCGATACCGCTGGAGCCGCCGTGCACGAGCACGGTCTCGCCGGGGCGTACGTGGGCGACCATGAACAGGTTCGACCAGACCGTGCAGGCAGCCTCCGGCAGGGCCGCCGCCGTCACCAGGTCCACGCCCGCCGGAACGGGCAGCAACTGGCCCGCCGGTACGGCCACCCGCTCCGCGTACCCGCCGCCGCTGAGCAGCGCGCACACCTCGTCGCCCACGGCCCAGCCGGAGACGCCGGGGCCGACCGCGGAGATCCGCCCGGAGCACTCCAGACCCGGGTGGGGCGAGGCGCCGGGCGGCGGGGCGTAGAACCCTTGGCGCTGAAGGACGTCGGCACGGTTGACGGCGCTCGCGGCGACGTCGACGAGGACCTCGCCCTCGCCGGCCACCGGGTCGGGGGCCTCGGTCCAGACGAGGGCCTCGGGACCGCCGGGCTGCTCGATCGTGATCGCATGCATGGCCCGGAGCGTACGCCAACACCCCGGTTGCGGGCCCCGTCACGGGCACCGATAGTGGGAGGGGCGTCCGACCTTGATCAGCGGCCGCCGGCGGGCCCGCCACGCGGCGCCGGCGCCTTTCTCGCGGCATCTCCCGCGGCATCGAGAGAGGGGCACTCCATGCGCACGTCCCCCCGCATCCGCCGTCTGGCGACGGCCGCGACGGCCCTCGCGACCGGCGGCCTCATGCTGCTTCCCGTTCCCGCAGTGGCGCACCCCGCTGTGCCCGCCGGCCCGGGTCCGGTGTCGGGGGGCTCGTTCCAGTTCGTCAACCTCCAGACCGCCAAGTGCGCGACCGTCGCCGGCGGCGTCTCCACGGCCAACAACGTCGAGCTCGTCCAGTTCGGCTGCGACACGCACCCGTCGCGCCGGTGGGTCCTCACGGACTACAACGGTCGCTCGTACCGGATCTACAACGACCAGACCGACAGGTGCGCGACCGTCGCCGGCGGCGAGTCCCAGGAGAACAACGTGGGGCTCGTCCAGTTCACCTGCGACAGCCACCCCTCGCGCCGCTGGCGGCTCAGCAACTGGGACAGCGCGAGCAGCTCTTACCAGGTCGTCAACGCGGCCACCGGCCTGTGCATGACGGTGGCAGGCGGGGTCTCCACCGACAACAACGTCCGGCTCGTGCAGTACGACTGCGACTCGCACCCGTCGCGCCGCTGGAGCCTGCGCCTGGCGGGATGACCGTCGCCGGGGCCGGCCGGCGGGCTGCGGGCGGGACTACTCCCCCTCGGTGGCCGGGGAGGCGGGCGGAAGCGCCCGCACGATGGTGATGAGACGGTCCGTCAACTGGAGCGGACTCGCGTGCGGGTCGTCGTACGGGATCAGCCGGTGGCCCCGCAGCACGCTGACCACCAGGTCGTCGGTCTCCCGCACGCTGCGGCCCACCTCGGACTTGGTGACCGGCCGCTCCATGATGTCCAGGCCGCTGCCCTGCTGGATCAGGTCCTCCATGACCGTGCCGGCGCTCGGGCTCAGGACCGAGAGCCCCAGCAGGCGGCCGGCCGCGCTCGCGCTCGTGATGACCGCGTCCGCGCCCGACTGGCGCAGCAACGGGGCGTTCTCCTCCTCGCGGACCGCGGCGACGATCTTCGCGCCGCGATTGAGCTGCCGTGCCGTCAGCGTCACCAGAACCGCCGTGTCGTCCCGCTGGGTGGCGACGATGACCTGACGGGACCTGTGCACCTCCGCGCGGAGCAGGACCTCGGAACGGGTCGCATCGCCCACCACCCCCGTGTAGCCCTCCGCGTTGGCCGCCTCGATCACCTTGGAGCTGGGGTCGACGATGACGACCTGATCCTTCCGGAGGCCGGTGGCCAGCAGGGTCAACAGGGCGGAACGACCCTTGGTGCCGAAGCCGACGACGACCGTGTGATCTCGCAAGTTCTTCCTCCAGCGGCCCAGCCGCCACTCTTCCCTGGTCTTCTCGGTCAGCACTTCCAGGGTGGTCCCCACCAGGATGATCAGAAAGAGCACGCGGAGCGGGGTGATCAGCAGGACGTTGACCAGCCGGGCGCTGTCGCTGTGCGGGACGATGTCGCCGTAGCCGGTCGTCGACAGGGTCACGGTGGCGTAGTAGACGCTGTCGAGGAAGTCGACCTTCTCGTCCGCGTTGTCGTGGTAGCCGCCGCGGTCGAGCCAGACGATCAGGACCGTCAGGCACAGGACGAACAGGGCCAGCAGGAGGCGTTTGACGACCTGCCGGGTGGGCTTCTCCACCACCCGCCGGGGCAGTTGGACGCGGCGGGAGACCAGCTTCTCGCCGGCCTCCCGGGCGATGGCGTCCTGGCCGTGGAGTTTCACGTGAAACATCCCCCCGAGACCCACGGCAGATCGAGGATCTCCAGGTCCTGCCCCGCCCGTGCGCCGTGCGGGGGTACGACGGCCAGCGCGTCGGCGGCGGCGATGCCGCGCAGCATCGCGGGGCCGGTGTAGCGCAGCGGCACGGCGTGTTCGTCGGTCAGCACCACCGGCACGAGCCGGGTGTCGTACGGGTGGCCAGGGATGCCGCTCTGGACGGGGACGGCGTACCGGGGGCGCTGCCGGCGGCCCGCGAGGGCGCGCAGCAGCGGTTCGGCGAGGGTCAGCAGGCCGGACACGGCGGCGAGCGGGTTGCCGGGCAGCCCGACGAGGTGGCGGCCCTCGGCGCGGTCGCCGAGCCGGGCCAGCAGCATGGGATGCCCGGGGCGTACGGCCACCCCGTCGACCAGGAGCTCCGCCCCGGCCCGCCGCAGGACGGGGTGGACGTGGTCCACGGGCCCGGAGGCGGTGCCGCCGGTGGTGATGACCACGTCCGCGTCGGAGCCGGTGACGGCGTCCAGCAGCTCCTCGGCCCCCGCGGGGTCGTCGCCGATCCGGTGGGTGGCGGTGACCTCGGCACCGATCCGGGTCAGCCAGGGGCCGAGCATGGGGCTGAGGGCGTCGCGGATCAGGCCGTCGTGCGGGCGGCCCTCGGTGAGCAGCTCGTCGCCGAGGACCAGGACCTCCACCCGGGGCCGCTGCCGGGTGGCCAGCTCGTCGTACCCGGCGGCTGCGGCGAGGCCGAGCACGGCGGGGGTGACGAGTGACCCGGCGGGCAGCATCAAGTCGCCGGAGCGGCACTCCTGGCCACGCGGGCGGATGTCCTGGCCGGTCTGCACCGGCCGGTCGGCGTAGAGCTGGGAGCCGGACTCCCGCGAGTGCTCGCTGCGGAGCACTGCGGTGGTGTCGGCGGGGATCCGGGCGCCGGTGGCGATCCGTACGGCCTCCCCGTCGGCCAGCGGTTCGGGGCGTTCGGAGCCGGCCAGCACGCCTTCGCCGGGGCGGACGGTCCAGGGGCCGGGCCCGGCCACGGCCCAGCCGTCCATGGCGGAAGTGTCGAAGGACGGCAGGTCGGTCAGGGCCTCCAAGGGCTGGTGCAGGACCTCCCCGAGCGCATCTGGCAGGGGCACGTGGTGGGTGCGGGCCCGGACACCGGATCCGGCGCGGGTGGCGGTCTCGCGGGCCTGCGCCCAGCCGGGCGCGCGGCGTCCGCCGGGCCCCGGGCCCGGGCCGCTGCCGGCGGGGTTCCGGCTGACCAGGGCGAGGGCCTCGTCGAGGGCCTCCATGGCGTGGTCGGAGTCGGTGGGGCTCATGGCGTGCCGCTCTCTTCGGTACCGGCGCCGTCCCCCGCCTCGGCGGCCCAGCGCAGTGCGAGGTCTGCGGCCTTGCGGGCGGCCTCCGCGACGGCGGCGGCGGGGTCCGCTCCGGCGGCTTCGGCACGGGCCGCCGCGTAGCCGACCAGGAAGGTGGTCAGCGGGGCGGCGGGCCGGGCGACGCCGTGGGCGGCGTCACGGGCGAGGTCGAGCAGGGCCTTGGTGTCGACGTCCACGTCGATGCCCAGCTCGGCCTTGGCGGCGGTGATCCATTGGTCCAGCACGTTTCCATGCTCCCTGATCCTGGCGCGGGCTGAAGCAAGATCCTCCCAGGTGTCGCAGTCGAAGGAGGCGAGCGGCTCGGTGTCCGTCACGTGCGCCAGCCGCAGTTCGGCGGTGAGCGCGCGCAGCGGCAGGCCCGACAGGGTTCCGTGCTCGGCGGCCAGCAGGGCGATCTCCCGGCGCAGCGGTTCCGCCCGGTAGGCGGCGACGAGGGGCTGGTCGCGCCCGGTGCGGTCGCGCAGCACGGCGCCCTCCACACCTCCGGCGCCCTCCACCCCCTCGGCACCGGGGCCACCGGGCGTTCCGGCGGGCGCCGCGAGCAGGGCCCGGACGGTGGCCCGGTCGAGGAAGGGGAGGTCGGCGGAGAGGACGAGGACCACCTCGGCCGTGGTCTGCCGCAGTCCGGCGTCGAGGGCGGCCACGGGGCCGGCGCCCGGCGGGTCCTCCCTGGCCCAGCGGACGGGGCGGGCGGTGGGCCGGCGGCTCCCGACCACCACGGTGGCCGTCGCGTCGGCGCAGGCGTCGAGGACGCGGTCGAGCAGGGTCCGGCCGCCCACGCGCAGACCCGGCTTGTCCACACCGCCGAGTCGACGCGCGGCGCCGCCGGCGAGGACGATCGCGTCGTAGCTCATGCCCCCGAGTATGCGCGGACCATGTACCAGCCGGTGAACCGCACTTGTCGTGACCTTCTGCGATCTGCCGTGACCTGCCCGAACCTGCCCGAACCTGCAGCCACTTGCGCAGGCCTGCCGCGACCTGCGCGACCTTCCGGTGACCTGGCCGCGCCGCACCCCCGGCGTCGCACCGTCCGCGCGCGTCCGTGCCCTGAGGACGGGAACGGGAACGGGAACAGGAACGGGCGGGGCCGGAGGAACCGGTCCCGCCCGCGTACCACTGCTCGCCCGCTCGGTGCCCGCTACAGATAAGGACCCGAGCGGACGGGTCGCTGCGGGCCTTCCTCGTCGTCGTCGTGGGATGCGCCGGCCGGCAGGGCCCGGCGCATCTGCTCCAGTTGGGCCCGCGCCGCCATCTGCTGCGCGAACAGGGCGGTCTGGATGCCGTGGAAGAGGCCCTCCAGCCAACCCACCAACTGGGCCTGGGCGATGCGCAGTTCCGCCTCGGACGGTACGGCATCCTCGGTGAACGGCAGGGAGAGCCGCTCCAGTTCCTCGACGAGCTCCGGAGCCAGGCCGTCCTCCAGCTCCTTCACCGACGCCGCGTGGATGCCCTTGAGCCGGACCCGGCTCGCTTCGTCCAGGGGTGCGGCGCGGACCTCTTCCAGAAGTTGCTTGATCATGCTGCCGATCCGCATGACCTTGGCGGGCTGTTCGACCATTTCCGTCACTGGGACCTCGCGCGACTCGTCATCGGCGCCGCCGACCGCCATCCCGTCCTGTCCCACGATCAGGACGTGCGGGGGACTGTCCTGCGACCGTTCACTCCTCGGCATCTCCATGCCTGTCATTCTCTCGCACACCTGCGTACCCCACGGTGTGCCCCCGTACGGGCGTGATCCACCCTGTACGGGGGCGGCAACACCGGGTGACCGTTCAGGCGGCCGCGCGCCGCGCGAACCCGCCGTCGGACCTGGTCACCAGGGCGGCCAGGAGGGCGGCGCCCAGCGGGACCAGGACCAACAGCGCCCCGAACGTCTCCCACGGCAGGACGATCGGCACGTACAGCACGTCGTCCGGGCCGCCGGCCTCCTCGATGAACTGCGCCGCCTCGCGCCGCTGGAAGAGCCGCAGGCCGACCGCGGGCAGCATCCCGGACACCGTGCCCAGGACCACGCCCATGAAGGCCACGAGGCCGCACTGGAAGCCGCTGAACGCCCGCCGCACCCGTGGTGCCGCGCCGACCGCCGCGAGGGTCCGCAAGTCGGGTTCGGCGTCGGTCTGGGCGAGGCCCGTCGCGATGCCGGCGGCGCCGATGGTGACCAGTCCCGCGAAGACGGTCAGCGCGAGCAGGGTGAGGTTGCTCTCGCTGCGGTAGCCGGACTCGATGAGGACGGGGGCCGCCACGCCGATCCGGTCGATCTGCGCGGCCAGCTGCTGCTGCCGGTCGGTGGCCTTCCCGTCCAGGGTGAAGTACGAGGCGAACGGCTGGGTGGTGAGCCCGGCGGCCCGGGCGGCGGACGGTGGCAGGACGAGGGCGATCCCGTAGGCGTGGACGCCTTCGGGTGCCTGGTGCACGGCGAACACCGCGTCCCGGCCGGGCGGGTCCTCGCCGTCCGCGCCCCGCGCGTCGTCCCCCAGCTCGGGGACCAGCCGCAGGGTGACCTTGCCGTCCTTGACGTCACGCCGGTCGAACGAGACGGCGCGGCCCGACTTCAGCGCAGAGACCGTACCCGGGTCGGTGACGGCGAGGGTGGCCAGCAACTTCTCGTCGGCGACCACCGTCCGGTGCATCGCACCGTGCCGGACCGAGGCGCAGCGCCAGTCCCGCAGCAGCGCCTTGCGCTCCGCGTCGGAGAACGAAGAGGGAGTGAGCGGGTCCTGGAAGAGCGGGCAGCGCTGCTCCTTGGGCCGGATGATCTCGGCCCGGCCGCAGCCCGGGCTGAGTGCGGGCTGCTCGCAGCCCGGCCCGCCCACCTGGACGTGGTCCACGTCCGCCCGTACGGCCAGCGGGAGTTCACGGCTCACGGCCTCACGGACGGCGGCCATGGTCTTCTGGTGGCCGGACTCGTGCAGCTCCACCTTGCCGGAGCCGGCCGGTAGTTCGGCGACGTACTCGAACCGGGCCTGGGCCTCGCTGCTGTGCTCGTAGGTGGCGACCGCGACGGTGCCGGCGACGGCGGCCAGGACGGCGGCCACGGCGGGGGCCGTACGGCCACGGTTGCGCACCGCGTCGCGCAGCGCGAGCCGCGGCGAGAGCGGCAGCCGGTGCCCGAGCCGCCCGAACAGGCCGATGAGCACCGGGGTGAGGGCGACGAGGCCGAGCTCGGCGAGGGCACTGCCGAACACGACGACGCTGGCGCCCGTCCCGGAGGCGGCGCCGAACAGGGCGATGGCGGCGCCGAGGCCGATGGCCGCGAGCCCGACGACGGGCAGCACGCGGTTGGCCCGGCGGACTCCGCGCCGGCCGGTCAGCGAGGCCAGCACGGGCTGCCGGGAGGCGGTGACGGCCGGGACGACCGCGGCCAGCAGGCCGGTCACGACGGCGAGCAGGGCGATTCCGGCGATCTCCAGCGGGCGGACGTCGAGGCTGCCGAAGCGCGCGCCGACGAACTCCTCCAGCAGCGGCCGCAGGGCCACGGTGAGCAGGGTGCCGGCCGCGGTGCCGAGGACGGCGGCCGCGGCGCCGATGACCAGGCCGCCGGAGAGCACGATGGCCCGGATGTGACGCCGGTCGCCGCCGTTGGCGCCGACGAGCCCGAGCTGGCGGCGCGAGCGGCGGGCGCCGACCGCGAAGGCGGGCCCTGCCAGCAGACAGATCTCCAGCACGGCGAGGCCGACGATCGTGGCGACCCCGGCCATTTCGCTGACCGGCAGCCGCGGCTCGGAGTCGCCCAGGCTCTCCATCTGCGCGTACAGCGGCACGTCGGACGAGGCCGGCGGGTCCAGCACGACGGCGCGGGAGTGGACCAGCACGCCCTTGGCGTTGGCCTCCTTGACCATGTTCCACGTGAAACCACCCGGCCCGACCTTCACGAGGTACGAGTCGTCGGCGACCACCCCGGGCACCCCGGCGGCCTGGAGCTCCTTGTCGAGCGGGGTCAGCAGGGTGCCGGGCGGGGCGATGACCTCGCTCTTGCCGAGTTCCGAGGGCAGCTCGTAGGCGCCCACGATCCGGTACCAGGTGCTCGATCCGCGGGGAGTGAACTGGGAGCCGACGAACAGGCCGGAGGCCTTCAGGAAGGCGTTGGTGGCGACGACCTCGCCCGCCTCCTCGGGTGTCCGGCCGCGGTCCAGCACGACCATGCCCTTGACCAGCGGACTGGACAGGTCGACCTCGCGCAGCGCGGTGTCGAGGAGCCCGTACCGGGTACGGACCTTGGCGTGGCCGGAGCTGTCCTTGAGGGACTCGGCGCCCGCCGGGACCAAGGACACCAGCTGCTGCGGGCCCGGCTCGGGCAGCTCGTCGGAGGTGAAGCCGCCGACGGGCGAGAAGCCGCCGCCGTCGGGCTTCTGGTAGACGGGCGCGCCCGTGCCGGAGGAGGTCAGGACGGCATCGGCGGCACCGATCCGCCGCGTGACGGTCTCGGCGGGGGAGAGCTCCGCGCTGCGCAGGGTCAGGTCCGCCGCGCTGACCCCGAGGATGGGCAGGGCGATCATCGCGAGGACGAGGGAGCTGCGGCCCTTGGCGCGCCAGGCATCGCGGCGCGCGATGCGGAGGGCCGCGACCCAGGAGTGGTACGCCTTCACGGACGGCCCGCCTGCCCGGACAGCAGCGATTCCGCGTGGCTGCGCAGGGTCGAGTCGACGATGCTGCCGTCGCGCAGGAAGACCACACGGTCGGCCCAGGCGGCGAACCGGGGTTCGTGGGTGACGAGGATGCCGGCGGCTCCTGCGTCGCAGCGCGAGCGGAGCAGGGCGAGGACGGATTCGCCGGTCTCGGAGTCGAGGGCGCCGGTGGGTTCGTCGGCGAGGACCAGGCGGCGGTCGCCGACGAGGGCGCGGGCGATGGCCACGCGTTGCTGCTGGCCGCCCGACATCTCGTCGGGGAACCGGTCGGCGGCCGCGCCGAGTTCCATCTCGTCCAGGGCGGCGAGGGCGGCGGCCCGGGCCTTGCGGGCGGAGGTCCCGTCGAGTTCGAGGGGCAGGGCGACGTTCTCGGCGGCGGTGAGGGCCGGGACCAGGTTGTAGTCCTGGAAGACGTAGCCGATGCTGCGGCGGCGCAGGGCGGCGAGCTGCCTGCGGTTCGCGGCGGTGATGTCGGTGCCTTCGACGAGGACGCGGCCGCCGGTGGGCCGGTCGAGGCCGCCCGCGAGGGTGAGCAGCGTGGACTTGCCTGAGCCGGAGGGCCCCATGACGGCGACGAGTTCGCCGGGGTACACGGCGAGGTCGACACCGCGCAGGGCGTGCACCTCGGTGGCCCCGGTGCCGTGCGTGCGGACGAGCTTGTCGAGCTGGAGTACGGGTTGCGCGGGGCGCTGGTCGGTCATGGGTCCCCCCTGGGACGGCGGTGGCGTCAGCTCCGCGGGGAGCGGGCGGCGCGGGGTGGCGGGGCGGCGTCGGTACCGGCCGCGGGTTCGGTGGCCTGGGACGGGGTGGGTTCGGCTCTCCGGCCGGCCGTGAGGGAGAGCCGGACGAGCCGGGACTCGCTGTGGTCGAGCCAGCGGGCCTCGGCTTCGGTCTGGAAGATCAACTGTTCGAGGACCAGGAGCCAGGCCACGTCGTCGCGTTCGCGGGAGTCGCCCTTCTCGATGGCGGCGAGTGCCTGCACCTTGAGGCGGGTGTAGTCCTGCATCGCCTTGATCGTGGCGTGCCGCTGGGCCTGGATGACGGCGCGGATGTCCACGCCGGGCGAGCCCACCGCCATGGCGAGCTTGATGGACAGCTCGTCGCGGGGCGGGTTGGCGCGGTCGACGGGGCGCGCGTACCACTCGCTCAGTTCGGCGCGGCCGGTGTCGGTGATGGCGTAGAGGGTGTGGCCGGCGGTGTCCTCGCCGCCGGGGGCGACGAGGCCGTCGCGTTCCAGGCGGGCGAGGGTGGTGTACACCTGCCCGACGTTGAGCGGCCAGGTGGAGCCGGTGCGGGATTCGAACTCGGTGCGCAGTTGGGAGCCGTACCGGGGTCCTTGTTCCAACAGGGCGAGAAGGCCGTGACGGATCGACATACTGAGTATGTATACCGAGTATGTTCGACTGCGCAACCGTCCCCCGGGCCGCTCCGGGCGCCGCCCGCCACATGGGCCCCGGGCGGGGTCCCTCACGCCCGGCGCGGGGTCAGAGGCCCTTGCGCAGCCGTGCGCCGAGATAGCCCAGCCCCAGCCCCATCAGGGCGAACCCGGTTCCGAGCGGCAGCAGGTGCGCGGCGAGGTCGGCGGCCCGGTCGTTCGTCCCGGCGGCCAGGGTGGGGTACGGGTCGGCGGGGGTGTGCTGCGCGGGGGGCGGCTCGGGCGGGGGCGGAGTGGGGGGCACGGGGCGGGGCCGCGCCGGGAGGAAGGGGCGGGAGGCGAGGACGGCCTCGGGATTCGCCGGCTCGGCCGCGGGGCGCCCCGGCCGCACCCGCCCGACCCCGGCGACGCTGCCGGCCAGCTTCCCGTACCACTCCTCGCCGGGGGCGTCGTCCGCCGGATCGGGAGCCCGGGGTGCCGACGCGGAGGGTGCGGCGAGCAGGGAGGCGGAGGCGGCCGGGGCGGCCGGCGAGAGCGCCGCGGCGAGCAGTGCGGCGACGGCGGGCAGGTGCCGGGTGCGCGCGGCCGGCGGGCGCGGCGCCCGGAGGCTTCGGTTCACGGGGAGCCCCTCCCATCCGTGGGGGTCCCCCCGGACGGAGTCTGGGGGAGGCCGGGATGTCCCGCTCAGATTCACATGGTGGGGCAAAACAGGCATCCCGGGCGCCCTGTCGGGGGTGCCCGGGATGCAGTGTCCCGCTACATGGGGCCGAACGGCCGACATCCATCCGGCGGACCGGACCATCCGGCCGACCGGACGGTCCGCCCGAACCGGAGGGTCCGTCCGAACCGAACCGAACCGAACCGAACCGGACCGTCCGCCCGAACCGGACCGTCCGCCCGAACCGGACCGTCCGCCGACGCCGGCCGGTGCCGGTCAGGTCGGCCGGACCGGGCGGCCGCCTACTGCGGGTCGCCCGTGGAGACGATCAGCGTGAACTCGGTGCCCTCCTTGTCGACCTTGCCGCCCGCCTCGGGCAGCTGCGACAGCACCGTGTCCTCGCCGTAGACCGCCTCGTCGCGCTTCTCGATCTTGTACTTCCAGCCCGCCGCCTGGATGCACTCCTTCACCGAGCGGAGGTGCCTGTACCGGAAGTCCGGCGCCATCACCTTCGTGGCGTCGCTGTAGTGCTTGCTCGGCTCCTTGCACTGCTTCGGGTCGATCGTGCGGGTCGGGTCCGGCCCCTTGTGCCCGGCCTTGGCGGAGCCGGACGGGGTGGCCGCCTGGCCGCCCGTGGTCTGCTGGCCGGCCTGGGTGCCCTTGTTGCCCTCGTCGTCGCCGTTGTTGACGACCGCGTAGACGAGGCCGCCGATGGCGATCAGCGCCACCGCGATCGCGCCCACGACCACCGGCATGTTCCTCCTGCCGCCGGAACCGGCCGAGGCCTGCTGGCCGGTCGGCGCGGAGGCGAACGGCGGCGGGGTCTGCGGCGCGTACTGCTGCGCCACCGGCGGCTGCGGCGGGTAGGCGTAACCGCCCTGACCGTGCGTCTGCGCCACCGGCGGCGGGGTCTGCGCGTACGGGGCCGGAGCCGGCGTCGGCGCGTACGGCTGCTGCACCGACGGGCCGGCCGGCGTCTGGAAGCCGGAGTCCAGCGGCGGGAACACGGTCGAGCCGACGCCCGCCCCGCTGCCGCCGGTGTGGGCGCCCGGGACGATGGCCGGGGCGCCGGTCTGACCGGCCGCCAGGACGCGAGCGATCTCGTCCGCCATGGTGGCCGCGGTGGGGAAGCGCTCGTTCGGGTTCTTCTTGAGGGCCCGTGCCACCAGTGCGTCCACCGCCGGGGTGAGCGACCGGTTGATGGAGGACGGGGCGACCGGCTCCTCCTGTACGTGGGCGTAGGCGATGGCCAGCGGCGAGTCGGCGTCGAACGGCAGCCGGCCGGTCAGCAGCTGGAACAGCATGATGCCGACCGAGTACAGGTCGGAGCGGGCGTCGACGCCGCGGCCCAGCGCCTGCTCGGGCGACAGGTACTGCGGGGTGCCGACCACCATGCCGGTCTGCGTCATCGAGGTGACGCCGGACTGCATGGCGCGGGCGATGCCGAAGTCCATCACCTTGACCACGCCGCGCTTGGTCATCATCACGTTGCCGGGCTTGATGTCGCGGTGGACCAGCCCCATCTCGTGGCTGGTGTCCAGCGCGGCCAGCACGTCGGCCGTCACCTTCAGTGCCTTCTCGGCCGGCATCGCCCCGTACTGGCGGACGTCCGCGGCGAGCACCGAGCCGAGCGGCTGGCCCTCGACGTACTCCATGACGATGTACGGCATGACCGCCGCGTCGCTCCGGCCGTCGGGGAAGGTGACCTCACCCTCGCCCGTGTCGAAGACCGAGACGATGTTCGTGTGCGACAGTTTCGCAACAGCCTGGGCCTCACGGCGGAAACGCTCGCGGAACGAGGCCTCCCGGCCGAGGTCGCTGTGCAGGGTCTTGATGGCGACTTGCCGGTCGAGCGCGCTGTCGTACGCCAAATAGACGGACGCCATACCGCCCGCACCGAGCAAGTCCCTTAGCTGGTAACGGCCACCGGCCAGAGAGCCGCCCGCGTACTGGGCCTGATTGCCGTCCTGGCTCATGACTGTTGCTTCCCCTCGGGGTGTGTCTCTACGCGTCTGGCTGAGCGCATGTCGGGCCCAGTCTGCCGGAGGGCAAGCACACGTCAAGCCAGGTACCCGTTCCGTGACGACGGGGCCACCACGAGCCATTGTCCGAACGGCGACCTGTTCCGAGGCTGTAGCGTTCATCGGAGCACACGAAATGGACCTACCGCTCAGCGGCGGCCGAGAGAGACGACGGCGAGGACTCATGGCACCCGAACCCGAGGACAGCGGCGCCGGGATGGCCGACGATCCTGAGCATTGGGGCGCCAGCGGCCTGGTCGGCGACGGCCGCTACCGGCTCACCCACCGCCTGGGCCGCGGCGGCATGGCGGAGGTGTTCGCCGCCGAGGACGTCCGGCTGGGCCGGACCGTCGCCGTGAAGCTGCTCCGCGCCGACCTCGCCGAGGACCCGGTCTCGAAGGCCCGCTTCACGCGTGAGGCACAGTCGGTCGCCGGGCTGAACCACCACGCCGTCGTGGCCGTGTACGACTCGGGCGAGGACAAGGTCGGCCCGAACACCGTCCCCTACATCGTCATGGAGCTGGTCGAGGGCCGCACCATCCGCGACCTCCTCCTCAGTGCGGAGGCCCCCGGGCCAGACCAGGCCCTCATCATCGTCTCCGGTGTGCTGGAGGCGCTGGCCTATTCGCACCAGCACGGCATCGTGCACCGCGACATCAAACCGGCGAACGTCATCATCACCGACACCGGTGCCGTGAAGGTGATGGACTTCGGCATCGCCCGCGCCCTGCACGGCGCCCAGTCGACGATGACCCAGACCGGCATGGTCATGGGCACCCCGCAGTACCTGTCGCCCGAGCAGGCCCTCGGCAAGGCCGTGGACCACCGCTCCGACCTGTACGCCACCGGCTGCCTGCTGTACGAACTCCTCGCGCTGCGGCCCCCGTTCACGGGCGAGACCCCGCTGTCCGTGGTCTACCAGCACGTCCAGGACGCGCCGGTCCCGCCCTCGCAGCTGCCGGAGGGCCAGGACATCCCGCAGGAGCTCGACGGCCTGGTCATGCGCGCCCTCGCCAAGGACCCGGACGACCGGTTCCAGAGCGCCGAGGAGATGCGCGGGCTCGTCCAGTACGCCCTGCAGATGCTCCAGGACCAGGGGCCGAACACCGGCACCTGGAACACCGGCCCGGTCACCATGGCCCTGCCGCACGGGCGGGGCGGCGCCGCGCCGACCACCGCGATGCCCGTCGCGCAGGCCGGCGGCCCGCAGCCGTACGCCGCGCACTCCACGACCTCCCAGTTCCAGCAGCCCATGGTGCCGCCGCTGAACCCGGACGACGGCACGGCCTTCCCCGGCGGCTACGACGCGCACGGGCGCGTCCAGGGCCACGGTCAGGGCCGCGACCCGTACGACGGCTACGACGCTTACGACCGGTACGACGACCGCGGCAGCGGCCGCTGGAAGCTGTGGCTGTTCGCCGTCCTCGCGATCGTCGCGATCGCGGGCGGAGTGGCGTACGCCGTGACTTCGGTGGGCGGCAAGACCAAGGGCGGTGACAACGGTCCGGCGGTCGTCCAGAGTTCTTCCAGCGCCAAGCCGGGCGCCCCGTCCGCGTCGCAGAACGCGCCGTCGAACGACACGTCGAATTCCTCCCGGCCGTCGGACGACTTCACGCCGCCGCCGTCCCGGCACAAGAGCACGCCGAGCACCAGCCCCTCGCCGTCGCAGTCGCTCACCAGCCCGTCGCCCTCGGCGACGAAGTCGAGCGCGGCGCCGTCGAAGTCCGCGCCGTCGCCCGTGAAGAGCCCGTCCGTACCGGTGGAGCCGAATCCGTTGGAGGAAACGAACTGAGCCGCCGCGGAGCCGGACCGAATGGATCCGGTTCTGCGGGAATTGGACGCCCGTTACTCAGGCGCGCCGCTGGGCCTGAAGGCGGGCCACGTACGCGGCGGCCTGGGAGCGGCGCTCCATGCCCAGTTTGGACAGCAGGCTGGAGACGTAGTTCTTGATGGTCTTCTCGGCCAGGTGCAGCCGCTCGCCGATGGCGCGGTTGGTCAGGCCCTCGCCGATCAGGTCGAGGATCCTGCGCTCCTGCTCGGTCAGGTGGGCCAGGCGGTCGTCGCCCCGGCCGCCGCTGCCGTCGCGCAGCCGCTCCAGCACCCGGGCCGTGGCCACCGGGTCCAGCAGGGAATTGCCCGCCGCCACGTCCCGTACGGCGCCGAGCAGCTCATTGCCGCGGATGGCCTTGAGCACGTAGCCCGAGGCGCCGGCCATGATCGCGTCGAAGAGGGCCTCGTCGTCGGCGAACGAGGTCAGCATCAGGCATTTGATCCCCTCGTCCTGCGAGCGGACCTCACGGCAGACCTCCACTCCACTGCCGTCCGGCAGGCGCACGTCGAGGACGGCCACATCGGGGCGCGCGGCGGGGATGCGTACCAAGGCGTCCGCGGCGGTGCCGGCCTCTCCGACGATCTCGATGTCCTCTTCGACCGACAGGAGCTCATGGACTCCGCGCCGTACCACTTCGTGGTCGTCCAGGAGGAATACCTTGATTTTTCCGTCTTCGCGCACGAACTCAGTTTCACACACTCACCCCTTCCCTGAGGTCGTTACCCGGGATAACGTGCCGTTGTTCCGGCCCCTGCAAGGCTGTGACCAGTGCTTGTTCCCCGGCTCTGCGGATTTACTTGGAAATCCAAGCAAAAACGCAGGTCAAGTGGGGTTTCGCAGTTATGCGGCGCACTGGGTAACGTGATTGCGCAGGACTGTCGCCGGGGCACCTGTCACGCCTGAATCCCGTACACGGCCGCACCCACCCCGTGCGCGGGTACGGATCCAGGTGAGCCGCACTGGACCCCGGAGAACCCGGGAGCCGGACCGACGGAGGAGCAACACGTGACCGTGGAGAGCACTGCCGCGCGCAAGCCGCGACGCAGCAGCGGCACCAAGCGGGCGGCAGGCGCTGCGAGCGCCTCCAAGGCCCCCGCAGCGAAGCCCGCTGCCGCGCAGAACACCGAGCCCCAGCTCGTACAGCTGCTGACGCCGGAAGGGGACCGGGTGGAGACCGCGGAGAACGCGGAGTTCCTCTCCTACGTCTCCGACATCACCGTCGAGGACCTGCGCGGTCTGTACCGCGACATGGTCATGACGCGCCGCTTCGACGGCGAGGCGACCGCCCTGCAGCGCCAGGGCGAGCTGGGCCTGTGGGCCTCGCTGCTCGGCCAGGAGGCCGCCCAGATCGGCTCCGGCCGCGCGCTGCGCGACGACGACTACGTGTTCCCGACGTACCGCGAGCACGGTGTGGCCTGGTGCCGCGACGTCGACCCGACCAACCTGTTGGGCATGTTCCGCGGCGTGAACCACGGCGGCTGGGACCCGAACACCAACAACTTCCACCTCTACACGATCGTCATCGGCTCGCAGACGCTGCACGCGACCGGTTACGCGATGGGCGTGGCCAAGGACGGCGCCGACTCGGCGGTCATCGCCTACTTCGGCGACGGCGCGTCCAGCCAGGGCGACGTGAACGAGGCGTTCACCTTCTCCGCGGTCTACAACGCCCCCGTGGTGTTCTTCTGCCAGAACAACCAGTGGGCGATCTCCGAGCCCACCGAGAAGCAGACCCGCGTGCCGCTGTACCAGCGCGCGGCGGGCTTCGGCTTCCCCGGCGTCCGGGTCGACGGCAACGACGTCCTGGCCTGCCTGGCCGTGACCCGCTGGGCCCTGGAGCGGGCCCGGCAGGGCGAGGGCCCGACGCTGATCGAGGCCTTCACCTACCGCATGGGCGCCCACACCACCTCCGACGACCCGACCCGCTACCGGCGGGACGAGGAGCGGGCCGCCTGGGAGTCCAAGGACCCGATCGCGCGGCTCAAGGCCCACCTGCTGGCGACCGGTGGCGCCGACGAGGCCTTCTTCGAGGCGCTGGAGGTCGAGAGCGAGGCCCTCGGCAAGCGGGTCCGCGAGGCCGTGCGCAACATGCCCGACCCGGACACGATGGCGATCTTCGAGAACATCTACGCCGACGGGCACGCGCTGGTGGACGAGGAGCGCGCCCAGTTCGCCGCCTACCTCGCCTCGTTCGAGGAGGGCAACTGATCATGGCTGTCGAGAAGATGTCGATCGCGAAGGCGCTCAACGAGTCGCTGCGCAAGGCCCTGGAGACGGACCCCAAGGTCCTGATCATGGGCGAGGACGTCGGCAAGCTGGGCGGTGTCTTCCGGATCACCGACGGCCTGCAGAAGGACTTCGGCGAGGACCGGGTCATCGACACCCCGCTGGCCGAGTCCGGGATCGTCGGCACGGCCGTCGGCCTGGCCCTGCGCGGCTACCGGCCGGTGGTGGAGATCCAGTTCGACGGGTTCGTCTTCCCCGCGTACGACCAGATCGTCACGCAGCTCGCGAAGATGCACGCGCGCGCCCTGGGCAAGGTCAAGCTGCCGGTCGTCGTCCGCATCCCGTACGGCGGCGCCATCGGCGCGGTCGAGCACCACTCGGAGTCCCCGGAGGCCCTCTTCGCGCACGTCGCGGGCCTGAAGGTGGTCTCGCCGTCGACCGCGAGCGACGCCTACTGGATGCTCCAGCAGGCGATCCTCAGCGACGACCCGGTGATCTTCTTCGAGCCGAAGCGGCGCTACTGGGACAAGGGCGAGGTCGACACCGACGCCATCCCGACCGCGCTGCACACCTCGCGGGTCGTGCGCGAGGGCTCGGACCTCACCCTGGCGGCCTACGGCCCCATGGTGAAGGTGTGCCTGGAGGCGGCCGCTGCGGCGGCCGAGGAGGGCAAGTCGGTGGAGGTCCTCGACCTGCGCTCGATGTCCCCGGTCGACTTCGACGGCATCCAGGCCTCCGTCGAGAAGACCCGCCGGCTCGTGGTCGTCCACGAGGCCCCGGTGTTCCTGGGCGTGGGCTCCGAGATCGCCGCCCGCATCACGGAGCGGTGCTTCTACCACCTGGAGGCGCCGGTGCTGCGCGTGGGCGGTTACCACGCGCCGTATCCCCCGGCCCGCCTGGAGGAGGAATACCTGCCGGGTCTGGACAGGGTGCTCGACGCCGTCGACCGCTCGCTGGCGTACTGAGGAGAGCCCCCGTGACCATCCGCGAATTCAAGATGCCCGACGTGGGCGAGGGCCTCACCGAGGCCGAGATCCTCAAGTGGTACGTCCAGCCGGGTGACACCGTCACCGACGGCCAGGTCGTCTGCGAGGTCGAGACGGCCAAGGCGGCCGTGGAGCTGCCGATCCCGTTCGACGGCACCGTGCACGCGCTGCTGTTCGAGGAGGGCACCACGGTCGACGTCGGCCAGGTGATCATCTCCGTGCAGACCGGCGACGCGTCCGAGGCTCCGGCCGCGGCTGCCGCGGCTCCCGCCGCCGCCCCGGCCGAGGCCGAGGAAGCCGCGCCCGAGGGCCGCCAGCCCGTGCTGGTCGGCTACGGCGTCGCCCAGTCCTCCACGAAGCGCCGCCCGCGCAAGGCCGTCCCCGCCGCCGCTGCCGCGGCCCCGGTCGCCGCCCCGGCCCCCGTGGCCCCTGCCGCCCCGGCTCCGGTCGCCGCCCCGGCGCCCGTCCTCAACGGCAACGGGCACGCGCCCGCCGTCGGGGACCGGCCGCTGGCCAAGCCGCCGGTGCGCAAGCTCGCCAAGGACCTCGGCATCGACCTGGCCACCGTCATCCCCACCGGGGACGGCGGGATCGTGACCCGCGAGGACGTGCACGCCGCTGCCGCGGCCGCGCTCGCCCCGCAGGCCGCCGCCCCCGCCGCCGCCCCGGTCCAGGCTCCGGTCGAGGTGCCCGCCCAGGCCTCGGCGGCCGCCGCCGCGCCGGCCGAACCGGGTGCCCGGGAGACCCGTATCCCGGTCAAGGGCGTCCGCAAGATGACCGCCCAGGCCATGGTCGGCTCGGCGTTCACCGCGCCGCACGTCACCGAGTTCATCACCTTCGACATCACGAAGACGATGAAGCTGGTCCAGGACCTCAAGGCCGACCCCGACCTGGCCGGGCTGCGGATCAACCCGCTGCTGCTCATCGCCAAGGCGGTCCTGGTGGCCGTCCGCCGCAACCCGGACGTCAACGCGTCCTGGGACGAGGCGGCCCAGGAGATCGTGCTCAAGCACTACGTCAACCTGGGCATCGCGGCGGCCACCCCCCGCGGCCTGATCGTCCCGAACGTCAAGGACGCCCACGCCAAGACGCTGCCGGAGCTCTCCCGGGCCCTGTCCGAGCTGGTTGCCACGGCCCGTGACGGCAAGACCTCCCCGGCCGACATGCAGGGCGGCACCCTCACCATCACCAACGTCGGCGTCTTCGGCGTGGACACCGGTACGCCCATCCTGAACCCCGGCGAGTCCGCGATCCTCGCGGTCGGCGCGATCAAGCTCCAGCCGTGGGTCCACAAGGGCAAGGTGAAGCCGCGCCACGTCACGACCCTGGCGCTGTCCTTCGACCACCGTCTGATCGACGGCGAGCTCGGCTCCAAGTTCCTGGCCGACATCGCCGCCGTGCTGGAGGACCCGCGCCGTCTGGTCACCTGGCAGTAACGGGCAGCGGCAGCACCCGCCCGCACCACCGACCGATGGCCGGCCCCGCCGAGGGGGCCGGCCATCGGCCGTTGCCCATGGCCCCGGCCGGAAGCCCCGAAATCCCTGGCCACGGCCGCCACCACGTGTGATCATCCACGGATGATCTTCCGTGCTGCCACCGCAGACCCCGCCGATCTCGACCGCGCCGCGGCCCACCCCGCCGACGGCCCCCTCCCCGCCCTGCCGGCCGGAAGGGTCCGCGAAGAATTCGCCGCCCACCGGTTCCGCCCCGAGTGGACCTGGTTCGCCGAGGGCGCCGACGGCGAGGTCCTGGCCCGCGCCCTGTGGTGGGGCCGCGCCGACAGCGAGCGGCCCATCGCCCTGGACTGCCTCCAGGTCCGCTCCTCGGTCGCCGACCCGGCCGCCCTCGCAGCCGGACTGCTCGCCGCAGGGCACGAGGCCTTCGGCACCCTCCCCCTCTACAACCTCTCCCTGCCCGCGGACTGGCGCACCCGCCCCGATCTGGCGGAGGCGGTCGCCTGGCGGCGGGAAGCCGCGTACCGGACGGGCCTGACCCGCGAGATCGAGCGGCTGCGCTACGAGTGGACCCCAGCGGCCGGGACCGCCGCCCCGACCGGGCGGCTGGTCTTCCGGGAGGGCACCGACGAGGAGTTCCTCGACGCCTTCGTCCGGGTGTCCGCCGGCAGCCTCGACCTGGCCACGCAGAGCGAGCTGCGCACGAAGACCCCCGAGCAGCTGGCCCGCGAGGACATGGAGTTCTACTTGGACTGCCCCGGCGAGCGCTCCTGGTGGCGCCTCGCCGAGCTGCCGGACGGCACGGTCGCCGGCCTGGCCGTCCCGTCGGCGACCCCGTACCACCGCAACGTCGGCTACCTGGGCGTCGTGCCCGAGCAGCGCGGGCAGGGCCTGATCGACGAGGTCCTGGCCGAGATCACCCGCTTCCACGCCGCCGCGGGCGCCGACCGCATCACCGCGACGACGGACACCGTCAACGCCCCCATGGCCGCCGCTTTCGCCCGCGGGGGCTACGAGGTCTCCGAGATCCGCCTGGTCCTGGAGGCCCCCGAGCACGGCTGACCCGGGCGGGGCGCCGAGGCCCCGCTCGCCCGGGCCGCCCCCGGACCGCCCGGCGGTCCGGGGGCGGCGTCGTCGAGGTTCGAGCGGCGCTCGCAGACCCGGCGGATCTCCTCCGCCAAGGTGACGACCGTGCCGTCCAAGGTGTTGTCGTCGGGCCGGGCGTAGCGGTCGGCGGGCACCCCGGCGGCCTGGAACCGGGCGCCTGACCCGAGAGCAGTGGTACGCCCGTCTTGGTGGAGCCGGGCAGGAGCGCATGATGCTCTGGCAGGTACGCGCCGCCCAGTATGGCGGCCCGCACCGTGTCCCCCTCCTGCGGGGTGCGCTTCTTCGGGGCGGAGGGCCGTGCGGCCAGGACTCCGGCCAACAGGTCGGCGCCGCTTCACCGACCGCCTGGCCCCGGCCGGCCTGCACCCGCCGGCGTGGCCGGGGCGAGCACTTCGCCGGTCTCCTCGTCCGCCCCCGACCGGACAAGGGCGCGGGCGCGGGCGGTACGGGCCGTCCCGCCCTCACCAGGGGCAGCTTCCGGCTCACCGCCCCCTCCGTCTCGCGCTCGTGGTGCTGTCATCCGACCAACCACACCGCCACGAAAGCGGCGCGCATGCGGTCCACGAACGCGCGAACGGCACCGGCAGTAGACGCACGGCATGACACCGACGTATGACACCTCACTATGGATCCCGAAGGAACACGTGAGTCCGGGACTGAAGGGGGCGTGCCGGGTGCCCATTGCCGAGTTGCAGGTCTACTCCGTCGAGGATGCCGATGCCGCGGGCGGGCTGTGCGCCGTCCGGTGCATCGGGGGCGTCGCCCGGACCGGCCAGGTGTACGCCGCCGGGGACGCACGCCTCGGGCTGCGGCACGTCGAGCGGCGCGGGCACCGGGTGACCTCCCTCCGCGCGGGCCAGGCGGCACGGGTCCGCCTCACGGGCGCCATGACCCCGCTGCTGACCCGCGGTCAGGTGCTGACCGCGGTGCCGCCAGGGGGCCACGCGCTGGCCGACCTGGAGGCCTGGCTGGCCACCGAGCCGCCGCTGGCCGACGAGCCGCATCCGCTGACCCTGCGCTCCCACGGCGTGTCCGGGATGCAGGACGACGCCCTGCCCGACGGGATGCGGCTGCGCTGGGGCCGGGTGGCGGTGGTCGCGGTGGACCGGACGGCCGCGTGGGCGGGCTGGCACCCGCTGGACCATGCGATCGACCGGGCCGGCGTCCGGGCCTACCTCATCGGGGAGTTCGGCCCCGGGCCCGGCCGCGGCGGCGACCCCGAGGGGCTGTGCCGCGAACTGCTTACCCTGATCGACCTGACCCCGGCCCAGGCAGCCGCGGAGGGGTTGGCCTGGCGCGAGCTGCCCCGCCGCCGCATCCGCCACTTGCGCCGCATCAAGCTCCTGCTGAACAGCATGGCCCTGGTCCGGCCCCACCTCGGCGGGGCCCCGGACACCGCCCGGGCCGTGGACGCGTGGGCGGGGGTCAGGGCGGTGCTGCCCTGAACCTCCGTCAGAGTGCCGCCCACGGCGCGGCGGTGGCCCGGGTGCGGCATCATGGCGTGGTCCGCGAACGGGGGAAGCGGGGGAAGCGGGGAAGCGCGTGTCGCTGCACGACGGGCCGGAGGCCGGCGGCCGGACGGTGATCGCCGGGCGCTACCGGCTGCACGAGAAGCTGGGCCGCGGCGGCATGGGCGTCGTGTGGCGGGCCACCGACGAACTGCTCGGGCGCTCCGTCGCGGTCAAGGCGCTGTCCCTCGACGCGGGGGCCGATCCGGCGGGTGCGCTGCGCGAGGCGCGCGCCGTGGCGCAGATCCGACACCCGCACGTGATCGTGGTGCACGACGTGGTCGAGCACGAGGGGCAGCCCGTCATCGTGATGGAGCTGGTCGACGGCGGGTCGCTCGCCGACCGGCTGGCCGCCCCCGGCGGGACGTTCTCCCCGCGGGAGGCCGCCGGGGTGGGGCTCGCCCTGCTCGACGCGCTGTCCGCCGGGCACGTGCACGGAGTGCTGCACCGCGACGTGAAGCCGGCGAACGTCCTGCTGGAGGCGGGTACGGGCCGGGTGGTGCTGACCGACTTCGGCATCGCGAGCCTCCCCGGGACGACGACGATCAGCGGGACCGGGGTGTTCGCGGGGACCCCCGAGTACTCGGCGCCGGAGCGGATGCAGGGTGGACCCGGCGGCCCGGCGTCGGACCTGTGGTCGCTGGGCGCCCTGCTGTGCGCGGTGGTGGCGGGGGAGTCGCCGTTCCGCCGGGATTCGCTCGGCGCCGTCCTGCACGCCGTCGTCTACGAGGAGATCCGGCCGACGGACCGGTTGGGGCCGCTCCTGCCGGTGGTGCGCGGCCTGCTGGAGCGGGACCCGGAGCGGCGGCTCGGGGCCGCGGAGGCGCGACGGCTGCTGGCCGCGTGCGCGGAGCGCGGACCGTCCGCTGCGGGGGCCGCGTACACGCCCACGGAGCAGGTGGACCGGGCGCCGGCCCCCGAGGGCGAACGCGCGGCCGGGGTGGTGGAGCAGCACCTCGACCGGGAGGCCCCCACGGGCCGGGACGGCCGGCCTCGGCTGCGGGGTGCGCGGGCGGCGCTGGTCGTGGCCGGGGCCGCCGCGGCCTGTGCCGGCGCGGTGACGGCGGTGACGCTGCTCGACGGCCGGACGTCGAAGGGTCCGGTCGACGGGGCGGGGCGGGCACCGGCGGCCCCCGCCCCGTCGGGGCCCGCGGCCCCGTCGACGGCGTCGCCCGCGCCGTCCTCCTCGCCCACGGACCTGCCGCCGTCGCCCGGGGCGTCGGTGTCGGTTCCGGTGCCGGTGCCTTCCACGCCGCCGCAGGCCGGGGGCGTGCCGGCCGGTTACACGAAGGTCGAGGACGTGCGTGGGTTCGGCCTGTACGTGCCCCGGGGGGCGAACCGTTCGACGGACGGCGAGCGGACCTTCTACATCACGGCGGACGGAGCCGTCCGGGTCGGCATCAAGTTCGGGTCGGTCCCGCCCGGCGGGGCGATGGGTTCGATGATCGCCGCCGACGAGCGGGGGCCGGTCAACAACAAGGGGTACCGCGAGAACCGGGTCACGGCGACCACGCACCGCGGGTTCCCGGCCGCTTTCTGGGAGTTCACCTGGGACGGATTCAGCACCGCGGAGGGCGCCCGGCACACGTACGACCTCGCCTGGGAGCAGGACGGGAGGCTGTACGACGTGTGGGTGTCCGCCCCGGTCGGCCGCTCCCGGGAGGCCCGCGGCATCTTCGACACGGCCGTGGCCTCCTTCGCCGCGTCCGGCCGCTGACGGGCCGGACGGCGGCGCAGGCCGGCCCGGCCGGCTATCCCGCCTTGGCGGCGTTGCCGAGGACCTTGGTCGGGGTGATGCGCACGACGACGCGCACGTCCTCCGCCGGCGCCTCCAGGTACTCCTTGCTCCCACCCGGGCCGAGGTACTCCTCCGCGATGCGGGCGGCGACCGCCCGGCCGGCGTCCTCGGTGACGGTGGCGGTGCCGCGGATCTCCACGTACAGGTAGGGGTTGGCCAGGTCGAACACGGTCAGGCCGACGCGCGGGTCGCGGACGATGTTCCGCTCCTTGCGCCGCCCCTGCTCGGTGGAGACCAGCAGCTCGCCGCCGTCGCGGGAGACCCACACCACCGAACTCTGCGGGCTGCCGTCGGGGTTGAGCGTGGACAGGACAGCCGGGTGCGGGGCGTCGAGCAGGCTGCGTACGGTGTCGTTCAGCTCAATCGTCATGCCGGCGAGGCTAATGGCGGTACGGAAGGCCCGTACAGCGATTCCCGCCGACTCCCGGTGGTCGGTAACCGCGGCAGGTACGGCTATGCCGGGGCCGTGGTTCCCATGAGGTCCACCAGGGCGGAGAGGCTGTCCGTGGCGTGGCCGGCGTCCATGCCGCGGCGGACGAGGGCGGCGACCGCGGCCGGGAGGGTGGTGTCGACGCCCGCGGCGGAGTTGGTGTGCAGGACGTGCTCGACGCTGGCCATCGCCATGGCCAGGCGGTCCACGTCGCCGTCGTGTCGGCCGGCGTCGATGCGTTCGGCGTAGAAGGCGAAGAAGCCGGGGAGCGAGTTCGCGGTCTCGGTCGCGTGCTCCAGGACGTCGGCCGCGGTCAGGCCGTTGGCGCGGGCGAGGGCGACCGCCTGCCAGTAGCTCAGCATGGAGGTCCAGAACATGACCATGCCGATCTGGTAGAGCAGCGCGGCGGTTCCCGGGTCCTCGCCCCGGTAGTCGGTCCGGCCGGTGACGACCTCCAGCAGCGGCCGGTGTGCCTCGAACACCTCCCGGGGGCCGCTGTAGAAGGTGGACGACGCGGGCTGTCCGACCCCGGAGGGCGGCACGGTGACGCCCCCGGTCAGCTGCACGGCGCCCCGTTCGGCGGCCCAGCGGGCGGCGGCGCGCGCCTGCTCGGGGGTGTCGGAGCTGAGGTTGACCAGGACCCGGCCGTCGAGCGAGGCGGCCGCCGGTTCCAGGACCTCGTACATCGCCGCGTAGTCGGTGAGGCTGAGCACCACCACCTCGTTCGCGGCGAGGGCCTCCCCCACCCCCGCGGCGAACCGGGCGCCGCGGGCGACGAGGTCGTCGGCGCGCGAGGCGGTGCGGTTCCACAGGGTCACCTCGTACCCGCGGTCGAGGAAGGCCGCTGCCATGGCCCGGCCCATCGGGCCCAGCCCGATGACGGTGACCGACGGTGCCTGCGGCCGTCCGGTGTCGTTGCTGCGCATGAGAAACCACCCCTCATTGAATTACTAGAACGAGCGCTCTATCTAGAGCTCGGACGGAAACGTAGCACAGCTCTAGAACGAGCGCTCTACTCAATTCCGCGGGTACGGTGATCCCATGCAGAACACCACCCGGGAGCGGATCGTCGTCGCCGCCGCGCGCCTGCTGCAGCGGCAGGGCTACGTCGGCACGGGCATCAAGCAGATCGCCACGGAAGCGGAGGCCACCCTCGGCTCCGTCTACCACTTCTTCCCCGGCGGCAAGGAGGCCGTCGCCGTGGCGGCGATCCAGCACGGCGGCCGGGAGTTCGCCACGCTGCTGCGCGAGGCGCTGGACAGCACCGCGGACCCGGCGGAGGCGGTGACCGCCTGCACCGGGCGCCTCGCCGTGGAACTCCGGGCCTCCGGCTGGACCGACGGCTGCCCCGTCACGGCCGCGGCCCTGGAGACCCTCGGCGCCGACTCCGCCATCCAGCAGGCGTGCGCCGAGGCGCTGCACGGCTGGGAGCAGCTGGTCTCCGACAAGCTCCTCGCCGCCGGCTTCGGCCCGGCGGACGCCCGGGACCTGGCGACCACCGTCATCAGCACCCTGGAGGGCGCCGAGGTCACGGCCCAGGTCAACCGCAGCGAGGAGCCCCTGCACGCGGCGGGCCGCCAACTGGCCCGGCTGGTGCGCTCGTACGCGTACCGGGAGGCCTCCCCGGCCTGAGAGCGGGAGCCGGCGCGCACCGCCTGCCGGCGGCTCCGTCACGAGAGGCGGTGCCGCCCCCGCCTCGGTAGCGTGGGAAGTGGACCCGTTGCGTCTCACCCTCCGCTCAAGGAGCGCTGCACGCATGTCCACACCACCGCCGCCACCGCCGCCCCCGCCGTCGTCCCCCGAGCCGAACCCGAACCCGCAGTGGGGACCCCAGGGGCAACAAGGACAGCAGGGACAGCAGGGACAGCAGGGGTCCCAGGGGTCCCAGGGGTCCCACGGATTCCAGGGAACCCGGGGCGGTCCCGTCCCCCCGTACGGCACCCCGCAGGACTGGTCCGCTCACCCCCCGCCGCCGGCCCGGAAGACCAACGTGCTGGCCGTCGTGGCGTTCGTCCTGTCGCTCCTGTGCGTGCTGCCGCTGGTGCCGCTGGTCCTCGGCGTCGTCGCCCTCGGGCAGATCCGCGAGCGCGGTGAGCAGGGCCGGGGCCTCGCCGTCGCGGCCATCGCCCTCAACTGCGTGACCCTCGTGCTGTACGGCCTCGCGGCCTTCGGGGCACTGGACGACCCTCCGCAGCGCGACAGCAGCGGCGAGGTCACCGGGCCGGGCACCAGCGAGGTGGAGGACATCCGCAAGGGGGACTGCTTCACCACGGACGACGACCTGAGGGCGTACGAGGACGAGGGCGGCGCCCCGGCCGCCCCCTCCGTGCGCAACGTACCCTGCGCCCAGCCCCACGAGGGTGAGGTGTACGCCGTCTTCACGTTGGAGGACGGTCCGTTCCCGGGCACGGAGAAGGTCACCGCGATGGCCGCGCAGAAGTGCTCCGATGCGGCCCTCGCCGACTACACGGGCAGCGCGGCGCAGCTCCCGCAGCAGCTGAACAGCTACTTCTACGTTCCGGTGTCCGGAACGTGGGACCTCGGCGACCGCAAGGTCACCTGCTTCCTCGGCGACCCCACCGGCAAGATCACCGGCTCGGTCCGCGCCCCCGGCTCCTGAGCCGGCCCCCGGTCCGGTCGCCGGGCCCGGAAGTTACCGGTCCGCCCCGTTCCAGGGGATGTTGAGCCACGGGCTGCCCGGGTCGGTGGTCAGGGCCTGGTGGACGGCGGCCATGTCCGTGTACCAGTGCCCGTACTCCTCCTCGTCGAACTGGAGGCAGCGGCCCAGGACGAAGCCCGCCGAGAAGTCCTCCCAGGAGCGGTACGCGAGCCGGCACATGCGGCCGGCGCGGACGACGGCGTTCTCTGCCTCCTCGACCGTGCCGAAGCGGGCGCCGAGGCCCCAGCGGGCCATCTGGGAGGCCCGCCCGTAGTCCCAGGCCTCGACGGAGCGGACGTACTTGCCCTCGCCGAGGATCCCGTCGGCGCGGAAGCGCTGCTCGTAGCGGGTGATCCGGCCGATGACCCGCTGCACGCCCGCGACCTCCCCCTCGATCTCCGCGGCCGAGCGGGGCCGGGCGGTGGTGACGCCGTCGGGGGTGATGCGGGGTTCGGCGGCGCGTTCGGCGTTGGCGCGGAGGGTGGCCTCGGTGGCGTGCCGCCAGTGCTCGATGTCGACGGGCCCGGCGAACTCCTTGGCGAGGGCGACGCGGACCCGCAGGGTGAACTCCCACACCGAGCTGACCGTGTCGGCGGCCAGCAGTTGCTCGGTGGCGGCGAGCCACTGTTCGCGGGTGGTGACCCCCCACCAGTCCTTGAGCTTCTCGCGTTCCTTGAGGTAGCCCTCGCCGTGGTAGCCGAGGGCGTTCCAGAAGTGGCCGTTGCGTACGGCCAGGTGCGCGCCGCAGGCGAGCCCGAAGGCCACCGGTCCGTGCAGGGGGCCGCCGACGTGCAGCGCGTGGACGGTGTTCTCCTTCAGTCCGTACTCGGTGGCCCGGTTCCAGTGGAACTTCCACACCTCGCGGTCGGCGGGGGAGGACGGGAGGAAGGCCTCGCACGGGCTGTCCGGGTTGATGGCGAGGTACGGGGGGTCGCCGGGGTCGATGCGGTGTGCGAACCAGCTGAGGCTGTGGCGGGAGAACACCTGGTCGGGGGTGGGGGCGGGGAGCATGCCGGCCGTGTACGCGACGTAGCAGGGGGCGGCGCCGGCCTGCGGGAAGCGGACGGGTCGGAGGTACACGGCCTGGGGGTGCTGGTCCAGGTGGGCGCGGGACTGCGGGACGAACAGCTCGGCGCGGGCGAGCGCGTCGAAGTAGGCGGGCCAGTCGTCGGCGGCCTTGGCCTCGTACAGCTGTCGTTCGATGATGCTCGGCGCGATCCAGGTGCCCATGTGGGAGAACCCTAACGGGGGCCCGTGCCGCCCGCGGGCCGCGGGACCAACACCGGAGGGGACCCTTCCGATCGAGCTGCGGAAGGGGCCGCGCGGGGTGGTCCCGCCACCGTCTGTGTGCTCGGCGGTGGTGGCCGGGTCACCATCACGGGATGCATAAGGCCTGGTGGGGCGCCCGGGGCCAGTGGTCCGGTCCGCCCGCGGCCCGCTCCGCCGAGCACGCGCGCGGCCTCTGTCCTGGCCAAGGGCCTGCGCTGCGTTCCGGTCGGTGGTCACACGGCCCGTCCGGTCCGTTCGGCGTGATGGTCCGCCCTGCACGTGCGGCCGAATGTGTGTGACGGCTCCACCTGGTTCTCGCACTCCCCCCAGCCCCAGGGTTGAAGCGCTGAGGAGGAAGCCGGGGGAAGGGATGGATGCATCATGAGCGCACCAAGTCTCGAACGACTGGAGACGCTGAGCAGCCGGTTCGTGCCGGACCTGGTCGTCGACGAGCTCTGCGCCGAACTGTTCGCCTCACTGCCGCGCAGTGACCAGCGCCGCAAGGGCGAGGTGTACCTGCGGGGGCTGCTCAAGGCCGAGGGCCGCAAGTCGATACGGAACATCGCGGCCCATGTCGGCGACCGGGCGGCCGAGCAGAGCCTCCACCACTTCGTCGTGTCCTCCACCTGGGACTGGGGCCCCGTACGGGCCGCTCTCGCCCGGTACGTCGAACGCGCCCTGCGGCCCCGTGCGTGGGTGGTCCAGCCGGTGGTCATCTCCAAGGCGGGGACCGAATCGGTCGGCGTCGCACGCCGGTTCGTGCCGGAGCGCGGGCAGATGGTCAACAGTCAGGTGGCGTTCGGCGTGTGGTCCGTCGCGGAGGAGCAGAGCTGCCCCGTCAACTGGCGGCTCGCGCTCACGCAGAAGTGGCGCGACAGCGTCGGCCCGCTGTCGCCGAACGTGCACCGGTCGGAGCTGGCGACGAGCCCGCTGGAGTGCGCCGCCGGGGCCGTGGAGGAACTGCGCGACTGGGTCGGGCAGCCGCACCGGCCCGTGGTGTTCGACCTGCCCGATGTCGATCCGGCCGCGGTGGCCCGTCGCTTCGGCCCGGTCGGCACGCACTTCGTGGCGACGGCCCGCGGCTCGATGCGGGTACGGTGCGCCGACCCGGTGCTGCCCACCACCGGGAACCGCGAACTGGCGGCGCACCAGCTCCTCCTGATGGCCCGCACGCTGCGTCGGCCGGTGACCTGGCAGGACCCGGTGACCCTCCAGCCGTGCACCTCGTTGGTCGTCGGGGTCCGGGTGGAGCTGCCGCAGGCGCCGGCCCCCGTGCTGCTGTTCGGCGAGTGGACCGACCCGCGGGGCTGGCCCGAGCGGTGCTGGGTCAGCGATATGACACAGGCCCCTCCCGGGGCGCTGCTGCGGCTGGCGAAGCGCGCCCGGTTCGTCGAGCACGACTTCGCGACGGTCTCGCAGAAGGTGGGGATGACCGACTTCGGCGGAAGGTCCTTCGGCGGCTGGCACCGGCACACCACTTTGGCGTCGGCGGCGCACGCGGTGCGGATGCTCACCGAGCGCAGGGGCGGCGAACGATAGCCGCGCCGCGCCGCACGACAGTGGACGACGCGTCACAAACAAGCAGGCGAGCAGCAGTTGGCCGCTGTTGTTACTGTTCGCACAGTCCGCGGGCCCGGTGGCGTGAACCGGATCCCGTTGTGCATCTGCAGACAGGAACGTGCATGAAGAAGTCCTTCTCCGCGCTGACCGTGGCCGGTATAGCCGCCGCTTCGCTGGTCACGACGGCCCCCTCGGCATCTGCCGCCGGCTGCGTCTCGACCTGGCTCAAGACCCCCGGAACGAGCACGGTCGGCGCCATGGTCGGCGTCAAGGCCGACTCGCCGTGCCGGGACCTCAACGTGTCCTGGTCCTACAGCCCCCACGGGGCCTACTCCGGCTACTACGGCATGTACCGCAAGGCGGGGACGACGGGTTGGATCGGCGGCTCGCGCGGCTACGTCCAGATGAACAACGGCTACCACGACATCAACGACTCCTACTACGCGTTGGTCACCGACCTGACGCCGGGCCGGGAGTTCACCGTGCTCAGCCGCAACTGGGGCGAAGAGGTCACGATCGTCCACTGACCCGCCCCCGTGCCTGCCGGGCGGCCCGTCCGGCAGGCACGGCCGGGAATCCCGACCCCCTCGTCATCGGAGGTAGGCGGTCATGCCCCGCCCCGCCCGGCGCGCTCGCCGGCCCCGCCGCCAGGCCGTCCTCGCGGTACTCCTCACGGGTACGGCCCTGGCCCTGTCGTCCGCCTGCTCGGCCCCCGAGCGCCCGGCGGCCGCTGCTGCCCCGGAGGGTGCCCCAGCGTCCGGTCCCGCCGTGCCGGTGTCGTACGGCGTGCCGCAGGACACCACGGCCATGGTGCTGCCCGCGAGCGGCAAGGACACCCGGCTCACGCAGGGCCTCGACGGCTTCGCCAACCTGGCCCGGACCGAGGCGACACGGGTCTGCCTGGCGGCGGCGCACGCACGGGCGCCCGCAGCACCGCCGGCCATGTTCATCCGGCTGTTCGAGATCCCGGACCTGGAGACGGTCGCCCGCAACGGCTTCGCAGCGGCTCCCGTCCCCTCCCCCGGCGCTGCTCCGGCCTCCGCCGGTGCCGCTCCGGACGCCGCGCTGACGGACCGCTGCGGGCGGGAGGGCGCTGCTGCTGCCGCCGAGGTCCAGTCCGTCTACGGCCCCTTGCAGTCGCTCTGGCTGACCGGGCTCGCGCAGCTGGAACGGGAGGAATCCGTCGTGGCCGCCCGCAAGGGCCTCGCAGCGTGCCTGGCGGGCAAGGGAGTGCGGGCGGCCGACGAGAACCAGTTCTTCGACCATGTCGACAGGACGCTCCAAACGGTCGACGGCCAGGAGGCCATGAGGGCCGAGGACCGCCGGCTCGGAGCGGTGTACGCGGCGTGCATGGAGCCCGTCGAGGCGGTGCGCGAACCCCTGCGCACCAAGCTGCGCGAACGGTTCGCAGCCGACCACCAGGCCGACCTCGCGCAGATCCGGGCCACCCTCCCCCAGCGCATCGCGGTTGTGGAGCAGCGGCGCGGGATCCGCTTCTCCGTCCCCGCCCCCGGCTGAGTCGCGGTACCGGCCGCTCGCCGCCGCCGTTCCGGCCGCCTCACGGGGCGGGGGAACGGCGGCGCCGGTTCAGCCGATCACGTGGCGGGGGGCGGCGGTGCGGCGGCCCTGGCTGAGGGCCCGACGGGTCCGCTGGAGCTGGAGGGCGAGCTGCACCTGGAGGGCCTGGGTGGGCTTCTGCCAGTCCTCGCCGAGTATCTCGGTGATCCGCTCCAGCCTGCGGGAGACCGTGTTGGGGTGGACGTGCAGGGACTCGGCGGCCCGGGAAGGGCTGTTGGCGGAGGCGAAGTACGCCTCCATCGTGCGGATCAGCTCGGTGTACTGCTGGTCGTCGTAGTCGAGGACCGGGCCGATGGTGTCGTTGATGAACCGGTCGATGTTCGGCTTCTCGGAGAGCAGGACGCCGAGGAACCCCAGCTCCTCGGGGGAGGCGGTGCTCCCGGCACCGGTCAGCGCGGCCACCGCGTCCAGGCAGCGGCGGGCCTCCTGGTGCATGCGGGCGACGTCGGACGGGTTGTCGACGGGCCCGGCCGAGCCGGCCGTGACGGGCCGCCCGAGCACCTCGGTGAGCTCCTTGGACGCCGCCCGGGCGATGGCACCGGCCTCGGTGCCGGGGAGGAGCAGCACCACGCCGTCGCCGTCGACGCTCTTGAGGCCGTGGTGGCGGTTGGCGTACGAGGCGGCCCAGGCGGCGACCCGGCCCTGGACCCCGCCCTCGGGGCGGGCGATGACGATGACGTGGGGCTCGTCGAGGTTGAGGGCGAGCCGGCGGCTCTGTTCCGCGATCTGCACCGGGGACAGGGACGTGCCGCGCAGCAGGTCCTGGAAGAACTCGTCCCGCATGTGGCCCTCGGCGGCGGCCATGCCCTGCTCCATCAGCAGGACCACCGCCGTCACCTGGGCGGTGAGGGCCAGGAGCTGGACCTGGAGGTAGCCGGCGGGCTCCTCGGTGGTGAGGATGAGGGTGCCCAGCATCTCGTCACCGGCGGCGATCGAGGCGACCCACACCCCGTCGGAGGTGCTGCGGGGCTGGCGGTCGGTGTGGGCGTCGAGCAGGACGGTGCGGATCTCCGCCTCGTTCAGCTGCGGGGGCTCGCCGACGGGGCACGCGAGGGTCCGGCCGGCGGCGTCGCGGACGACGAGGGTGCCTTCGAGGCCCTTGACCGCCTCGGCGGCCAGGCTGCCGAGCCCCACGCCCTGCAGGACGAGGTCGAGGAGGCGGCCGTGGGTCTCCCGCAGCTGGCGGGCCGTGGTGGAGGAGTCCAGGGCGCGCGAGGTGTCCTGCTCCAGTTCCTCTACCTCGTACCGGGTCTGCTCCAGCAGGCGGGCCTTCTCGATTGCAACGGTTGCGAGGTCGGCGAGCGAGCTCATCAGCGAGACCTCGTCCGGGGTGAAGTGCCGGACGTGGCGGTCGGCGACGTACAGGGCGCCGAGGCTGGCGCCGGCGTGCCGCAGCGGGACGGCCATGACGGCGTGCAGCCCCTCGGCCTGCACCACCTCGTCGATGACCGGGCTGTGGGTGAAGCTCGCGTCGTTCATGTAGTCGGCCGACCAGAAGGGGGCCGAGCCCTCGGCGGCGCGCCGGCCGACACCGCCGCCGGTGAGGGGGATGGCGAACCCGATGGTCAGGGCGGAGGCGTGGCCGTCGGCCGAGCGCACCCGGGAGCAGCCCTCCTCCAGGTCGTCGAAGCTCACCCAGGCCATGTCGAGGCCGAGCAGGAGCCGGGCCCGGCGGGTGATGACCTTCAGCAGTTCGTCCAGGTCGTAGGGAAGGGTGAGGTCGCGGGCGGTGTCGACGAGGGCGGCGAGGCCGGCCTCGCGCTGTTGGCGGCGTACGAAGAGGGCCCGGATGCCGAGGCTCTGGTCGCGGGCCCTGGTGAGCTGGGCGAGTTCTTCTCCGGACAGGCCTGACTCGCGCGCTTTGCGGACCACCTCGTCGAAGGCGGCTGCGGGCGCCTCTCTGTTCAGCAGTTCCAGCATTTCGTAAGCGTGGTCGACCACGACTTTCCCCCCGACCCCCATTTGAGCCGTTCACGATTGCACGAAGTTGGGTGCAAGCAATCTCATGGCCCGCCAGAAAGTATCTCTTGGGGCAAGAACCGGTCAAGAATCACTGGGAACCCGGTCCAGGTCAGACGCCCCGAGGGTGGCCCGATCACCACACCTCCCGAGGGATGCTGTCATGTGGGCACCTTCTGGTCGAGGTCTCCTCAAGGGCAGGCTGATCACCGAGCGCACCGGTGGCGTCACCACCGCCGGAGCGCCCTCAGCCACGGTGCTTCCCTGAGGAGTTCGCATGAACCAGCTGACCCAGCTGTCTCAGCTCCAGAGCTACGAGCGGTCGCTGCTGCGCAGCAGGCTGTCCCTGACCAGGGTGGACCGCCCGCGGGTGTTCACCCTGGCGGGCCGCGAATGGGACCTGTTCGACGAGGTCTTCGCGCCGGTGTACTCCCCCTCCACGACGGTGGCCCTGGAGCTCCTCGGCCTCAACGAGGTTGACGGAAAGGCCCGTTCGGGTTCGTTCCTGGAGATCGGGTGCGGCACCGGAGTGATCGCCGTCACCGCCGCCCTGGCCGGATACGACCGGGTCGTCGCGGCCGACATCAGCCCCTCGGCCGTGGAGAACGCCGCGGTCAACGCGGAGCGGCACGGTGTGACGGACCGTCTCCAGGCCTTCCACAGCGACCTGTTCTCGGGCCTGCGTGAGAAGGAACGTTTCGACACGGTCTTCTGGAGCTCCAACTACGTGATGGGGCCCGAGACCTACGAGTACAAATCCGTGCACGAGCGGGCCTATGTGGACACCGGCTACCAGGCGCACCGCCGCTTCCTGGAGCAGTCCGTGCACTGGACGACCCCCGGGGGTCGGGTCCTGCTCCACTTCAGCGACCGCGGCGACGCGGAGGCGCTGTACCGGATCGCCGACGCCTGCGGGCGCGAACTGGAAACGGTGGCCAGCCGGCGGGTGCGCGAGGGGGAGTACGGAGAAGACATGGTCGAGCACATGCTGATCGAAATCAGGCCAGTCTCGGCTTGATTTGAACGGGGGGATATTTCGTCGTGCGTACGCTACTTGTCGACAATTACGACTCGTTTACGTATAACCTCTTCCACTATCTGGCCGAGGTGAATGGCCGGGAGCCCGAGGTCGTCCGTAATGACGACCCGAACTGGAAGATCGCACAACTCTCGGCGTTCGACAACGTCGTCGTCTCACCCGGTCCCGGAACCCCGCGCCGGTCCGCCGACTTCGGCATCTGCACCGAGATCATCGAACGCTCCGACCTGCCCCTCCTCGGCATCTGCCTCGGCCACCAGGGGATCGGCCACGTGCACGGCGCCACCGTCGACCGCGCCCCGGAGCCCCGGCACGGCCGCACCTCGCCGGTCCTGCACGAGGGGACGGAGCTGTTCGCCGGGCTGCCCTCACCGCTGGAGGTGGTCCGCTACCACTCGCTCACCGTGACGGACCTGCCCGACGGGCTGGAGGCCACCGCCTGGACCCCGGACGGCGTCCTGATGGGCCTGCGGCACCGCACCCGGCCGCAGTGGGGGATGCAGTTCCACCCCGAGTCGATTTGCAGTCAGTACGGAATCCAGCTGCTTGCAAACTTCGCGGACCTGACCCGCGCCCACCTGGCCGGGCAGCACGCCGCCCGCCGCCGGCCGCCTGCCGCCCCGAAGCCCGCGCCCACCGCCCACCCGACGCCCGCCCAGGACGCGCCCGCCACCGAGGCGGACCCGGTGCGCCGGCTCCGGCTCGTCGCCCGCACCCTGCCCACCCGCTGGGACGCCGAGACCGTCTACGACCAGCTGTTCCGCGGCAACGACCACGCCTACTGGCTGGACAGCAGCCTGCCCGGCGCCGACCGGGGCCGGTTCTCCGTCATGGGCGACGCCACCGGCCCGCTGGCCAGGGTCGCCTCGGCCGACGTGTGGAGCAAGGTCGTCACCGTCGACTCGGCGGACGGCGGCAGCGAGCTCGTCGCCGCCCCCTTCCTGGAGTGGATCGACCGCGACCTGCGCTCCCTGCGCACCGAGCTCCCCGAGGAGCCCGCCCTCCCCTTCGACTTCACCCTCGGCTGGGTCGGCTACCTCGGCTACGAGCTCAAGGCCGAGTGCGGGGGCGACCTCGTGCACCGCTCGCCCGTCGCCGACGCCACGATGGTCTTCGCCGACCGGGCCCTGGTCCTCGACCACGCCGAGCGGACCACCTACCTGCTCGCCCTCGTCGAGGACGACGCGCAGGCGCCCGCCCCCGCACCGGCCGCCGCCCCCGCATCCGCCGCCGCGGCCGACGCCTGGCTGGCCGGCACCGCCGAGCGCCTGGCCCGCCTCGCCGGGTTCAAGCTGCCCGCCCCGCGCCCGCAGGAGGGCGGCGGCGAGATCCGGCTGCGCCACGACCGCGGCGCCTACCTGGACCTGATCGACAGCTGCCTGGAGGAGATCGCCGCCGGAGAGACGTACGAGGTCTGCCTCACCAACATGGCCGAGGTCGAGACCGCCCTGGACCCCTGGGCGGCGTACCGCACCCTGCGCCGCAGCAGTCCCGCGCCCTTCGCCGCCCTCCTCCAGTTCGGCGGACTCAACGTGCTCAGCACCTCGCCGGAGCGGTTCCTGCGCGTCTCCCCGGACGGCTTGATCGAGTCCTCGCCGATCAAGGGCACCCGGCCGCGCGGCGCCACCGCCGAGGAGGACGCGGCCCTCGTGGAGGACCTGAGGAGCGACGAGAAGGACCGCTCCGAAAACCTCATGATCGTCGACCTCGTCCGCAACGACCTCGGCCGCTGCGCGGTCTCCGGCACCGTCGAGGCCGAAGAACTGTTCCGGGTCGAGAGCTACGCCACCGTCCACCAACTCGTGAGCACCGTACGGGCCCGCCTGCGCCCGGAGCTGTCCGCCGTGGACTGCGTCCGCGCCGCCTTCCCCGGCGGCTCGATGACCGGCGCCCCGAAGATCCGCACCATGCAGATCATCGACCGGCTCGAAGCGGGCCCGCGCGGGGTCTACTCCGGCGCCATCGGCTACTTCTCGCTCTCCGGCGCCGCGGACCTGAGCATCGTGATCCGCACCGCCGCCGTCACCGCCGACCGCGTCACCTACGGCGTGGGCGGGGCCGTGGTCGCCCTGTCCGACCCGGACGCCGAGTACGAGGAGACCGCCGTCAAGGCAGCTCCGCTGCTGGCGCTGACGCGAACCCGGTTCCCGGATCGGAGGCCGGCACGGATTCCGTCCTGACCGGCCGGCCGTGCTGGAGGCGCGCGAGCTCCGCAGCCTCCAGCACGGCCGCGACCTCACCGGTGCGCACCCCCCGCCGCTCCAGCGCGCGCAGCGCGCACGCCGCCTCGGCATCGGCGTTCAGCAGGGTGTCACCGGTCAGCGCCGGTTCCCGGGCGGCGGCCTCCAGCATCGTGACGGACAACGCGAGCGCCGTGTTCCAGCCGACCAGGGCGCCCACCCCGCCGTCCGCTCCGGGGCCCCACAGCAGCCGCGGCTGGAGCGCCCCGTTGGCCCGCAGCACTTTCCACCAGTCCCCGGACAGCCGCTCCTCGCGCAGCCGGTACATCCGCCGGGCCACCGCCAGGCCCGCGGCGCCGCGCACCTCGTCGTCCGCGGCCACCCCCAGCCGGTCCAACCGGGCGGCGACCTCGCGGTCGAACAGGCCCACCGGGAACGAGGCCACCATCGGGGCGCCGCCCAGCGGCCGGCCCGAGGCGAGGGCCCGCTCCAGCCCGGCCACGTACGCGTCGAGGACCTCGGCGTACCGCTCGTCCGAGAACACCAGCGCGGCGTGCACCCCGACCCCGTCGGCGAGGCAGTCCGCCAGCGCCTCGACCCCCGCCGGGGTCATGGGCATGCGGATGAGCGCATTGGGCCGCCCCACCGCACCGTGCAGGGCGCGGGCCGCCGCGGCCAGTGCCCGCGCGTCATGGGCCCAGCGGGGCGGCAGGGGTACGGAGACGTGGCCCACCGTGCCCTTGCTTCCCTCGAACAGGGGCATCAGGAGATCACAGGCACCCCGCACCGTGGCCGGCGTACCGCCGTCCGGCACGAGGGCGTTGTGGAAGTGGCCGCCCAGTGTCGGATACCGGGCCCCGGTGGCGAACTCGGCGGGATCCCGCGCGCTCAGCCACGGGGACACACCCTCCGACACCAGCTGCTTCAGCAGCGATCCAGCTCCTTGACTCACCACGCTCCGCACCTTAGAACGTCCCTACATATCCCGGAAACAATGCGGTGATGGTGTGTCAAGTGCGCGCCTCCGAACGCCCCGCCGGGAGTGCGGACCATAAATGGTTTCCCACCCGTCGCCGTTGTACCGGCGGCGGATGCGTCAGGTTTATTTCGGAATCCTCCATTCGACCTGACCGAAAATACGCCACCTGACGGAGTGAGAAATGTCTGGTGGTTCGCGCGATTCTCCGATTCAGAGACTGCTCGCTGCATCTGATGTCACGGCAGGTACGTACAGCACTGGGAGGTGCCGCATGCACGGTGTTGCACGCTGGAAAAGATTGCCCGCGGGCCAGCAACCCGTATGGCCGGATGAAGAAGCCCTGGCGAGCGCCAGGGCCGAACTCGCGGGAGCCCCCGCGCTGGTACGCCGTGAGGACGTCGACCACCTGCGGACCCTGCTCGCCGCGGCGGCGCGGGGCGAGCTGCACATCATCCAGGGCGGCGACTGCGCCGAGGACCCCGCCGAGTGCACCCCCGGCTACGTGGCCCGCAAGGCGGCGCTCCTGGACGTCCTGGCCGGTGTCATGAAGGCCCGCTCGCTCAAGCCCGTCCTCCGCGTGGGCCGGCTCGCCGGGCAGTTCGGCAAGCCCCGCTCCAGCCCGACCGAGACCGTGGCCGGCGTGGAGCTCCCGGTCTACCGGGGCCACATGGTCAACAGCCCGGAGCCCGACCCCGAGCTGCGCCGCCCCGACCCGCAGCGCCTGGTCACCGGCTACAAGGCGGCCGCCGGCGCCATGACCGCCCTCGGCTGGCACGCCGAAGGCCGCCCCTCCCCGGCCGAGGCCCCGGTGTGGACCAGCCACGAGGCCCTGCTCCTCGACTACGAGGGCCCGATGCTGCGCACCCAGGCCGACGGCTCCGTACTGCTCACCTCGACCCACTGGCCTTGGATGGGCGAGCGCACCCGTCAGCTCGACGGCGCCCACGTGGAGCTGTTCGCGACCATCGCCAACCCGGTCGCCACCAAGGTCGGCCCGACCATGACCCCGGACGGACTCGTCGAGCTGTGCGGCAGGCTCGACCCGCAGCGGGAGCCCGGCCGGCTCACGCTCATATCCCGGATGGGCCAGGGCAAGGCCGCCGAGAAGCTGCCCGCGCTGGTCCGCGCGGTCCGCGGGGCCGGCCATCCGGTGCTGTGGATGTGCGACCCGATGCACGGAAACACCGTCACCGCGCCCGGCGGCATCAAGACACGTTATGTCGAAACCGTCGTGCGCGAGGTCGAGGAATTCCAGAGGGCCGTCGTGGAAAACGGCGGAGTCGCGGCCGGACTCCACCTGGAGACGACCCCCGACCAGGTGCACGAATGTGTCACCGACGAATACCACATCGACGAGCTCGGCGAGAAGTACACCTCGTTCTGCGACCCGCGCCTCAATTCCGACCAGGCAATCGAAGTCGCCTCGGCATGGCGCGGCTGAGGCCGAAAACCAAGGGGGTTACTCCATCATGGAAGGAAAGATCGCTCTGGTCACCGGAGCGGCCGGCGGCATAGGCGAGGCCATCGTGCGCGCGCTGGCCTCCCGGGGCGTCCGCGTGGCCGCGGTCGACCGGGACGCCGACCGCCTGCGCAAGGTGGCCAAGGCCGTCGAGGAGGACGGCGGTGCCCGCGTGGAACCGTTCCCCGCGGACGTCACCGCCAGCGCGGACGTCGAGGGGCTCGTCGACGACGTCGAGGCCCTGGTCGGCCCGCTCGACTTCCTCGTCAACGCCGCCGGCGTGCTGCGGCTCGGCGAGGCGCGCACGCTGACCGACCAGGAGTGGAGCACGACGTTCGCGGTCAACACCACGGGGGTCTTCTTCGTCTCCCGGGCCGTCGTCAACCGCATGGTGCCGCGCCGCAGGGGCGCGATCGTCACGATCGCCTCCAACGCCGCGGGCACCGCCCGTACCGAGATGTCCGCGTACGCCGCCTCCAAGGCGGCCGCGACCATGTTCACCAAGTGCCTGGGCCTGGAGGTCGCCAAGTACGGCATCCGCGCGAACCTCGTCGCCCCCGGCTCCACGGACACCCCGATGCTCAACTCCATGTGGCAGGACGAGAGCAGCGCCCGGGCGTCCATCGACGGTGTCCCGGACGCGTACCGCGTCGGCATCCCGCTGGGCAAGCTGGCCCGCCCCGAGGACGTCGCGGAGGCGGTCGTCTTCCTCCTCTCCGACAAGGCGTCCCACATCACCATGCACGACCTCACCGTGGACGGCGGTGCGGCGCTCGGTGTCTGAGACCGGTGCAACCAGCCAGCGAACCGTGAACGAGACCGTGAACGAGAGGGAGAAAGGAATGGCAGGCATACCTGCGATCACCCCCTATCCGATGCCGGCGGCGGCCGACCTGCCGGCCTCCGCCGTCGACTGGGAGGTCGATGCCGACCGCGCCGTCCTGCTGGTGCACGACCTGCAGAAGTACTTCCTGGCCGCGTTCCCGCAGGGCGAGCAGCCCGTCGTGGACCTGGCCCGCAACGCCGGCGAGCTGCGCACCCGCGCGGCCGAGCTCGGCATCCCGGTCGCGTACACCGCCCAGCCGGGCGGCATGACCCCCGAGGAGCGGGGCCTGCTGAAGGACTTCTGGGGCCCGGGCATGCGGCCCAGCGTCGAACACCGCCAGGTCATCGACCCCGTGGCGCCCGTCGACGGCGACTGGATGCTCACCAAGTGGCGCTACAGCGCCTTCTTCAAGACCGACCTGCTGGAGCGGATGCGCGCCGCCGGCCGCGACCAGCTGATCATCTGCGGTGTCTACGCCCACGTCGGCGTCCTCATGACCGCCGTCGACGCGTTCACCAACGACATCCAGCCCTTCCTGGTCGCCGACGCCGTCGCCGACTTCAGCTGGGACGAGCACCGGATGGCGCTGGAGTACGCCGCCGGTCGCTGCGCGCGCCTGACCACCACCAAGGAACTGCTCACGGCCCTCCCGGACCGGGTGGCCGCGTACGCGGGAAGGGAATCCGCATGACCGAGGACCTGCTGGCCCGGATCCTCGCCGACCGGCCCCCGGCCTTCGCCCTGATCCACCGCCCGGAGACCACCGTCCGCCGTAGCCTCGACGTGTTCCTGGGCGAGTTCACCGAGGCGGCCACCCTCGCCGACATCCCCCTCGCCGACGTCGAGGCCGGCGCCGGCGTCCGCCAGGACGTCCTCGCCCTCGTCCCGTACCGGCAGCTCGCCGAGCGCGGCTTCGCGGCGCCCGACGACGGCACCCCGCTGCTCGCCATGACGATCGCCGAGCAGGGGCAGGTGCCGCTCGCGACCGTGCTGGACCGGATCCCCGACGAGCCCGTGCGGCTCGTGCCGGGCGGCGACTTCGACATCGACGACGACACCTATGCCGAAACGGTTCGCCGCGTCATCGCGGACGAGATCGGCACCGGCGAGGGCGCGAACTTCGTGATGAAGCGCTCCTTCGTCGCCGACATCAGCGACTGGTCGGTCGGCGCGGCGCTGCGCTTCTTCCGACGGCTCCTGGAGCGCGAGACCGGCGCCTACTGGACGTTCATCGTCCACACCGGCGACCGCACCCTCATCGGGGCCTCCCCCGAGCGGCACGTGAGCGTCTCCGGCGGCCGCGCCGTGATGAACCCCATCAGCGGCACCTACCGCTTCCCGCCCTCGGGGCCGGAGCTGCCCGGCGTCATGGACTTCCTCGCCGACCGCAAGGAGGCCGACGAGCTGTACATGGTCGTCGACGAGGAACTGAAGATGATGGCCCGGATCTGCGAGGCCGGCGGCCGCGTCGTGGGCCCGTACCTCAAGGAGATGGCCCGCCTCGCCCACACCGAGTACTTCATCGAGGGCCGCACCACCCGCGACCCGCGCGAGATCCTCCACGAGACCCTCTTCGCCCCGACCGTGACCGGCTCCCCGCTGGAGAGCGCCGGCAAGGTCATCCAGAAGTACGAGCCCCAGGGCCGCGGCTACTACAGCGGCGTCCTGGCCCTGATCGGCCAGGACGAGCAGAGCGAGCGCACCCTGGACTCGGCGATCCTGATCCGCACCGCCGACATCGACGACGGCGGCCGCATGCGCATCGGCGTCGGCGCCACCCTGGTACGCCACTCCGACCCGCTGTCCGAAGTGGCCGAGACCCGGGCCAAGGCGTCCGGGCTGCTCGCCATGTTCGAGCAGCAGGGGCCGCCGCGCTTCGGCGACCACCCGGAGGTGCGGGCGGCCCTGAGCCGGCGCAACGCCACCATCGCGGGCTTCTGGCTGGACGACGACTCCGCCCGGACGCGGCCCGTGCCGCTGCTGGTGGGCCGCAAGGTGCTCGTCGTCGACGCGGAGGACACCTTCACCGCGATGATCGAGCACCAGCTGCGGGCCATGGAGGCCGACGTCACCGTCTGCCGCTTCGACGAGCCGTACAGCTTCGCCCCGTACGACCTCGTCGTGATGGGGCCGGGGCCGGGCGACCCGCGCGAGCTGGACCACCCGAAGATCGCGCACCTGCACGGGGCGATCGACACCCTGCTCGCGGAACGGCGGCCCTTCCTCGCGGTGTGCCTGAGCCACCAGGTGCTCAGCACCAAGCTCGGCTTCCCCCTCAAGCGCCGCGCCCAGCCCAACCAGGGCGTGCAGCGCGAGATCGACCTGTTCGGGCGGCGCGAGCGCGTCGGCTTCTACAACACCTTCGCCGCGCAGAGCACCGCGGACGCCGTCGAGGTGCCCGGCATCGGCACCGTCGACGTGTGCCGCGAAGCGGGGACCGGCGAGGTGCACGCGCTGCGCGGCCCCGGCTTCCGCTCGATGCAGTTCCACGCCGAGTCGGTGCTCACCGAGGACGGCATCCGCATCGTCAGCGAGGCGCTGTCCGGCCTGCTCAGCGAGACGCTGGTATGAGGGCGACCGTGGCCTGGTGGGACCTGGAGGGGTCCGGGCACAGCATCGAGTCGTTGCGGACGTACCTGCGCGAGGAGGCGGTGGACCGGTTCGCCGCGGTCGAGGGCCTGCGGCTGAAGTTCTGGATCGCGGACCCGGCGACGCAGCGGTGGGGCGCGGTGATGTTGTGGGAGTCCGCGGAGGCGGCGGCGCAGCCTCTGGCCCCGCGGGCCGCCGAGCTGATCGGGCGCACCCCCGTGCAGTACACGGTGTTCGACGTCGAGGCGACGGTCGAGGGCCTGCACGGCATGCCCGTACTGCCGGGCCCCGGGCCGATCCCGGCAGTGTGAGCGGAGCGCGTACGGCCCCTCACGGCCCTTCGGGGGCGTGGGGGGCCGTCGTCGTGACCGAGCGGGTGCTCACCCGGTGCAGGACCTCCGTCATGGCGTCCAGCGTGCCGTGGAAGTCGCTGTCCAGGTCCCGCAGCCAGGGGTTCTGCGCGAGGACGGCGGCCGCCGGGCGGTCGGTGAGGGTGATGCTCAGCGTGAGCGTGAGCCGGCCCTCCTCGTCCTCGCCGATCTCATTGCGTATCTCGGCGATGTCGGTGTCGTCCAGATGCCGGTAGGTAATGCGCCCGGCACTCTCCTGCGGGGTCACCCGCTGGAGGAATGTCAGGTCGCCGCGCCGGATTTCCCGTAGGAATCCATCGGTGTAGCGCTCGTTGATCCGGCATTCGGTAATGGCCGGAACATAGCCGGTGGGAAACTCTGCCTTGTGGAGCAGAGCCTGCCACAGACTCTCCCTCGTGGGAGTCGGACACCCCCTCTGACCTGCGCCGACAATCGGGCGCGTCCATGAAAGCGTCAGCATTGCTCTCCCTTTTCCGCCGGTGGGCCGGCGTGCAGCTTCGGCCGGGCGGACGACCGTGTCAAAGTCGTTCGGGACATTACGTCACCTGCCCCGAGAACTTGACGTAGTGGACCGGGCGTACTGCCCGGAACGGGTCTCCTTCTTGCAGGGTGAGGGTTGGTCGGTGGCGTTCCACAGGGCGCCCTTCCCGATAAATCCGATGCGGAGAATCAGGAGAACGCTGATGTCTGAACGGTTCGACGGCCAGGTCGTCCTCGTCACCGGAGGAGGCGAAGGCATCGGCCGGGCAGCGGCGGTCGCCTTCGCCCGGCTCGGCGCCCTCGTGGTGGTCGCGGGCCGCCACGCGGAGACGCTGGAGGGGACGGTCAAGCTGATCCGCGACGCGGGCGGGCAGGCGGACAGCATCGTCGCCGACGTCTCCGACACCACGGGCGACGCCACCCACGGCACCGGCGCCGCGTACGTCGTCGCCGAGACGGTCCGCCGCCACGGCGGCCTGAACGTGGCCTTCAACAACACCACCGAGCTCGGCGCCCAGCAGCCCGTCGCCGACATCGACGAGACGGTCTGGGCGCACACGCTGACCGCGAACCTGACGGGCGTCTGGCTCTCCATGAAGCACGAGATCGCCCACATGGAGGCCACTGGCGGCGGCGTCATCGTCAACACCGCCAGCAACATCGGCGCGCAGGGCATGCTCCCCGGCCTCGGGGCCTACGCCGCGTCCACCGCCGCCGTCTCCGCCCTGACCCGCACCGCGGCCCGCGAGTACGTCTCCCGGTCCATCCGCATCAACGCCATCAGCCCCTGCCCGCTCGGCCGGGGTGCCAGCGTCGAGGAGATCGCCGACACCGTCGTCTGGCTCTGCTCCGACGCCGCCTCGTACATCGTCGGGCACGACCTCGTGCTCGACCGCAAGACCAGCGACTGACCCGAAGGGGCCGGGCCCGCACACCGGCCGAGCAGAGGAGCCCTGAGAAGAACGGTGAGCAGCCCGCGTCCCACCCCCGCCCCCGCCCCCACCGCCGGGCCCGACACCACGCCCGGCACCGCCCCCGGTCGGGGTGCCGTCCGCGGCGGCTACGTCCTGGCCGAGGCCGACGGCGGCGAGCCCGACGTCCTGCTGATCGCCGGCGGCGGCGAGACGGACATCGCCCTCGGCGCCCGCGCGATCCTCCAACGCGACGGCATCGCCGCCCGCGTGGTGTCGATGCCCCGCCTCGAACGCTTCCGGCAGCAGTCCGCCGCCTACCGCGAGCAGGTGCTGCCGGGCCGGGTGCGCGCCCGGGTCTCCGTGGGAGCCGGTGCGGCCCTCGGCTGGTACGAGCTCCTCGGCGACGCCGGGATCCCCGTGGGCCTCGACCGGTCCGGGACCGGCACCCCGTACACCGCCCTGCTCCGGCAGCACGGCTTCACCGCCGAGCGGGTGGCCGCCACCGCCCGGGCCGGTCTGGCCCGCGCCCGACACCGACACCGGGAGCACGTGTGACCGCCCCGAACGCCGTACTGACCGCCCGGATCCCGGGTTCCAAGAGCATCACCAACCGGGCCCTGCTGCTCGCCGCGGCCGCTGACGGCGTCTCCCTGCTGCGGGCCCCGCTGGTCAGCGACGACACCCTCGCCTTCCGCGAGGCCCTGACCGGCCTCGGCGTGCACATCGAGGCCGAGGCCGGCGATGCCGCCTGGAAGGTCACCGGCACCGGCCGCCCGCCCGCGCCGCCCGCAGCCGGCCCCGTGTGGTGCGAGGACGCCGGCACCGCGGCCCGCTTCCTGCCCCCGTTCGCGGCGACCGGCCGCGGCTCCTTCACCTTCGACGGCACCGGCCAGCTGCGCGCCCGCCCGCTGCGGCCGCTCGCCGACGCGCTGCGCCGGCTCGGCGTCCGCGCCCGTGTCACCGAGCCGGTCGGCGGACTGCCCATGACCGTCGACGCCGACGGCCTGAAGGGCGGGGAACTGACCGTCGACGCCAGCTTGAGCAGCCAGTACCTCACGGGGCTGCTGATGGCCGGGCCGCTGATGCGCGAGCCGCTGACCGTACGCGGCCAAGGGCTGGTCAGCCGCCCGTACATCACGATGACCCAGGACCTGATGCGCCACTTCGGGGCGTACGTGGACGAGTTCGAGGGCGGTGCCGTCCAGGTGCTGCCCGGCGGCTACCGGGCCGCCGAGCTCGACGTCGAACCCGACGCCTCCACCGCCTCGTACTTCTTCGCGGCAGCTGCCGTCACCGGCACCACCGTCACCGTGCCGGGCCTGGGCCGCTCCAGCGTCCAGGGCGACCTCGGCTTCGTCGAGGTGCTGCGCCGGGCCGGGGCCCGCGTCGAGGTCGGCGAGCGGGAGACCACGGTCACCGGTGCCGCCGACGGCGTGCTGCGCGGCGGCTTCGACGTCGACATGGGCGACATCTCCGACACCTTCATGACCCTGGCGGCCGTCGCCCCGCTCGCCGACGCCCCGATCACCGTGCACGGCATCGGACACGCCCGGCTGAAGGAGTCCGACCGGATCGCCGCGGTCGAGGAGAACCTGCGCGCCCTCGGGATCCGCACCGAATCGGGCCCGGACCGGATCACCGTCCACCCGGGCCGGCCCGCGGCCACCGTGATCGCCTGCCGCCGGGACCACCGGATCGCGATGGCGTTCTCGGTGCTGGGCCTGCGCGTCCCCGGCACCGCCCTCGACGACCCGTCCTGCGTCGGCAAGACCTTCCCCGGCTTCCACGCCGAGCTGGCCCGGCTCTTCCCGGCCCGCCCGGGCACCAACCGTCACTGACATCACTGACAACGAAAGGGATGTGAGACACCCCATGGCCGACATACTCATCGCCGGCGGTGGCATCGGTGGCCTCGCCGCGGCACTCGGGCTCGCCCGGCGCGGACACCGGGTCACCGTGCTGGAGCGCCGGGATGTCTTCACCGAGGTCGGCGCGGGCATCCAGCTCGGCCCGAACGCCTTCCACGCCCTCGACCTGCTCGGGGTGGGGCGGGAGGTCCGCGACCGTGCCGTCTTCATCGACGAGCTGCGGTTCATGGACGGCACCACCGGCGAGAAGGTCGCCGCGATGCCCGTCAGGGAGAACTACCGGGTGCGGTTCGGCAACCCGTACGCCGTCGTCCACCGCGTCGACCTGTACCTGCCGCTGCTGGAAGCCGCCCGCCGGCACCCCGGTGTCGAGCTCCGGGGCCGCCACCACGTGGTCGGCTACGAGCAGAAGGCGGGCGAGGTCACGGCGCTCCTCGCCGACGGCCGCCGCATCACCGGCGACGCACTGATCGGCGCCGACGGCCTGCACTCGGCGATCCGGCAGCAGCTGGTCGGCGACGGCGGCCCGAGGGTGTCCGGCCACACCATCTACCGCGCGGTGATCCCGATGTCGGAGGTGCCCGAGGAGCTGCGGTGGAACACCGTCACCCTGTGGGCCGGCCCGAAGTGGCACTTCGTCCACTACCCGATCGCCGGCGGCGAGCACTTCAACCTGGCCGCGACCCGCGACGACGGTGCCACCGAGGCCGTGGCCGGCGTCCCCGCGGAGCACGGGCACGTCGTGAACTCCTTCCCCGAGCTGTCGGGTGCCGCGCGCCGGCTACTGGAACTGGGCCGCGACTGGAAGGCCTGGGTGCTGTGCGACCGCGATCCGGTCGACCGCTGGACCGAGGGCCGCGTCGCCCTCCTCGGCGACGCCGCGCACCCGATGCTCCAGTACGCCGCCCAGGGCGCCTGCCAAGCCGTCGAGGACGCGGTGCTGCTGAGCGGGCTGCTGGACGGCTGCCCGGCCGACTTCGAGCAGCGCCTGGAGAAGTACGGTGCGGCGCGCCGCGAGCGCACCGCCCGGGTGCAGCTGGTGGCGCGCGAGATGGGGCGGCAGCTGTACCACGCGGCCGGCGACGCCCGCGTCGAACGGAACGCGATGCTCGCCTCTCTCTCGGAGGACGACATGTACGACAAGGTGGCGTGGCTGCACGGCGCGTACGACTTCGAGACGGGGGCTGCCGGCTGAGCGGGCCGCGGCGGCAGACGGGGCGGTGGGGGGCCCGGGGTGCCCCGCCCCCCCCCCCCCCCAGGGGGGGGCAAACGCGCGGCGCCCCCCCCCGCCCCCCGGGCGGG
>NZ_JBHWJJ010000001.1:61003-135262 GCF_042732005.1 Streptomyces sp. NPDC059851
GCGGCTTCTGCCCTCGGTGGGGGGGGGGGGGGGGGGGGGGGGGCGGGGGGGCGGGGGGGGGGGGGGGCGCGCGCCCCCCCCGCCCCCCCACCGCCCCGTTGCGGCGGAAAACGGCTCGCGTCCGCCTCCGGCCGGCTGGCAGTGTGCGGCAGATGCCGCCGCTCCACGAGATCCGCGCCCGCTACGACGACCGGACCGTCACCGTCTACCAGGCGTACGGGCCCGCCATCGCCGAACCGGCCCTACGCGCCGGCCGGTTCGTGGCGCCGTTCTCCTTCGGGCGCATGACCTGGATCAAGCCCTCGTTCCTGTGGCTCATGCACCGCAGCAACTGGGCGGCGAAGCCCGGACAGGAGCGGGTGCTCGCGGTGCGGATCACCCGCGAGGGGTGGGAGGAGGCCCTGTCCCTGGCGGTGCCCACGACCTCCGACCCGGCGGACGTCGACCGTGCCGCGGTGCACGTGCAGTGGGATCCGGAGCGCTCCTTGCGGGGTGCGGCCCTGAACCACTACAGCATCCAGGTCGGGATCGGCCGCGGGCTGATCCGGACCTTCGCGCAGGAGTGGGTGGTCGACCTCGCGGACCTCACGGCGCAGGCCCGCAAGGCCGCCGCGCTGGTCCGGGCGGGCCGCGGCGACCGGGCGCAGCAGCTGCTGCCGCCCGAGCGCCCGTACCCGCTTCCCGCGGACCTCGCCCGGCGGATCGGCCCGCGCTGACCGCACCGCCCGCGCCGGCCCCTCAGCCGGCTCAGACCGTGAGGACGATCTTTCCGGTGGCGTGCTTCGACTCGCTCAGCTCGTGGGCCTTGCGGACGTCCTGCAGCGGGAAGGTCCCGGCGATCAGCGGGCGGATCTTCCCGGCCTCGGCGAGACCGGCCAGCTCCTCCAGAACGGCGTGGTCGGGCGCCACGTTGACCGTGATGCCGCGCAGGCCGAGGGCCTCCGCCTTCGCCTTGATCTCCTCCAGGGCGAGCGGGTTGATGACGCCGATGTAGGTGCCGCCGGGGCGCAGGGTGCGCAGGGAGCGGTCCTCGTAGTCGCCGCCGATCAGGTCGAGGACGACGTCCACGTCCTTGACGGCCTCGGTGAAGTCCTCGGCGGTGTAGTCGACGAGCTCGTCGGCGCCGAGGTCGCGCAGCACCTCGTGCTTGGCCGCGCTGGCGGTGCCGATGACGTACGCCCCGCGCGCCTTGGCGATCTGCACGGCCAGGTGGCCGACACCGCCGGCCGCCGCGTGGATCAGCACGCGCTGGCCCGGCTGGATGTCCGCGCCGTCCACGAGGGCCTGCCAGGCCGTCAGGCCGGCCATCGGAAGGGCGGCCGCCTTGACGTGGTCCAGGGACTGCGGCTTGCGCGCGAAGTGGCGGGCGGGGGCGGCGACGTACTCGGAGTAGCCGGCGGCCTCGTTCGGGAACGACGGGAGGCCGAACACCTCGTCGCCGACCTTGAAGCGGTTCTCGCCCGGTGAGACGGCGACGACGGTGCCGGACACGTCCCAGCCGACACCGAACGGCGGGGTCAGCCACAGGCCGAATTCGCGGATCTTCCAGTCGATCGGATTCACGCCGGCGGCGTGCGTCTTTACCAGAATTTCCGTGGCATCGGGAGTCGGGATCGGGGAATCCGTCAGGTTGAGGACCTCATTGCCGCCGAGGGCTTCCTGACGGACCGTACGCATGGTTTCTGTCATGCATTCCATGATCTGTGCGCGCGGATCCGAATGTAAAGCCAGGTCCCCGTCGATATCCGGCCATTTGTGGGGCGCGGAACCTGACAGAGCGGCCGGGAATTTTTTCTGCTTCGCAGAACGTTCCCCAATGCTGGGCCATATGACTCAGCTGCGTTCACTTGGTTCGGCCGGCCCCGAGGTTTCCGCTCTCGGCCTCGGCCTGATGTCCATGTCCGACTTCTACGGGCCCGCCGACCGGGCCGAGGGCGTCGCCACCGCGCACGCCGCCATCGAGGCCGGCATCACCCTCCTCGACACCGGCGACTTCTACGGCAGCGGGCACAACGAGCTCCTGGTGCGCGAGGTGCTCCAGAGCCACGACCGCGACCAGCTCACCCTCAGCGTCAAGTTCGGCGTCCTGCGCGACCCGGCCGGCGGCATCCTCGGTGTCGACAACCGCCCCGAGGCCGTGAAGAACTCCCTGGCCCAGACCCTCCAGCGGCTCGGCGTGGACCACGTCGACGTCTACCGCCCGGCGCGCCTCGACCCGGCCGTGCCGATCGAGGAGACCATCGGCGCCATCAAGGAGATGATCGACGCCGGCTACGTGCGCCACATCGGTCTGTCCGAGATCGGTGCGGAGACCCTCCGCCGCGCCTCCGCGGTGCACCCGATCGCCGACCTGCAGATCGAGTACTCCCTGCTGTCCCGCTCCATCGAGGAAGAGATCCTGCCGACGGCGCGCGAGCTCGGCACGGCCGTCACCGCGTACGGCGTCCTCGCCCGCGGCCTGCTCTCGGGCCGCTGGAACCACCAGCGGGCCACCGCCAAGGACGACGGCCGCAGCAACTTCCCGCGCTTCAGCGGCGAGAACCTCGACCGCAACCTGCAGCTGGTCGCCGCCCTCGGCAAGGTGGCCGAGGCCAAGGGCGTCACCACCTCGCAGCTCGCCATCGCCTGGGCCATGGCCCAGGGCCCGGACATCGTCCCCGTCGTCGGCTCCCGCCGCCGCGACCAGCTCACCGAGGCCCTCGGCGCCCTCGACATCGAGCTGACCGCCGAGGACGTCGCAGAGATCGAGCGGGCCGTCCCCGCCGACGGGGTCGCCGGCACCCGCTTCGACGCCGAGGGCATGGCCATGCTCGACAGCGAGAAGAAGTCCGCCGCGGCCGGGCGGGCGGGCTGAGCATGGTCGCCATCGGCAGCCCCGACCAGTGGCAGGCCGACCGGCTCGACGTCCAGGCGTACCTCGACCGTTTGGGCGTGACCGGGCGCCTGGAGCCGGACGCGGAGACGCTGCGCCGGCTGCACCGGGCCCACGCCCTGACCATTCCGTTCGAGAACCTCGACATCCTGCTCGGGCGGGGCATCGACCTCGACGTGGAGGTGATGCAGGACAAGCTGCTGCGCCGGCGGCGGGGCGGCTACTGCTACGAGCACAACATGCTCTTCGCGCTCCTGCTGGAGAGGCTCGGGTACGAGGTGACCCGCCTGTACGCCCGGCCCGTCCTCGACGCGCCCAAGCCGCTGCCGCGGACCCACCTCATGCTGCACGTGGCCGTCGGCAGCGAGACGTACCTCGCCGACGTCGGCTTCGGCGACGAGGGCCCGCTGGAGCCGGTCCTGGTCTCCGACGGCACCGTCGTGGACCAGGGCGGCTGGGTGTACGAGCTCGACCGCGTGGAGGGCACGGACAAGGAGTGGGTGCTCTCGCTGCAGCGGGAGGACGGCTGGTTCCCCCTGTACTGGTACGCCACGGAGGGCCACCACCACATCGACTGCGTGGTGGCGAACTACTTCATCTCCACCCACTCCAGTTCGCCGTTCACCGGCCGGGTCTTCCTGGAGCGGATCGCGGAGGACTGGCGGCTCAACCTCAACCACCGCAAGCTCACGCTGACCCGGGCCGACGGCAGCGTCGAGGTCCGGTACGTGGTGGACGAGGAAGTGCGGGGGCTGCTGGACGAGCAGTTCGAGATCGAGCTCACGGAGGACGAGGCCAAGGTGGTCGTGGCGGCGCTGCCGGCGCCGCCCGGGGCCTGAAGCCCCTCCCCACCGCCGCGGGGCCCGCGGCGCGCACCCGTCCGGTGCGTGCCGCGGGCCCCGATTCGTCGTGTGGGCGGGCGTACGGGCGCGTACGGGCGCGTGCGGTCGTGCTGCGGGGGCGCGCAGGGGCGGACGGGAACGGAGTACGGCAGGGGCCGGGCGGGAAAAGCCGTACGGGCCCGGCGGGGGGATCGCCGGGCCCGTACGGGCGCCACAGGGGGAAGGGGAACGTGGCGGGTGGAGCGGTGGGTCAGCGGGGCTGGACGTTGATGCGGTAGCCCTTGCCGGTGGAGGAGCCGCCGGTGACGAGGGTGCCGTCCAGCTGGTGGATCTGGTAGGCGAAGTCGAAGTTGGCGGTGGTGCGGCCGGTGACGGTGATGTTGGCCTTGAAGGTGATGGTGGAGTTGGCCTTGCCGTCGGTGCCGATGAGCAGCGCGGTGTCGGTGTCCGAGTAGGTGCCGCAGCCGGTCAGCTTCCACTCGCCGTGCGAGGCGGTCGTGGTGTTGTTGGGCGAGGAGAAGTTGACCGTCCCGGAGGCGGCGGAGGCGCTGCCGTGGTAGCTGCCGAGGAAGGTCTCCTTGGTGTTGTCGTCCACGACCCGCCAGCTGCCCGGCAGGGTCAGGCAGCCGCTGCCGCCCTCGACGGCGGCGTTCGCCGAGCCCGTGACGGCCGTCGCGGTGGCCAGAGCGGCGATACCCGCGAATACCGCGGCCTTGATGCGGGTGCTCTTGCGCATGTGAGTCTCTCCCAATGAAATGGAAACGGGGGTTATTGGTGCCGGGGCCGGCGGTGAACGCAGCGGCTTCAATTCCTATGATGGCCTGCCGAATTCCTGTGCGGTATGGACCAGCTGTCGATCCGTCAGGTCGAATTACCGGCCGCCGCAGGCCCCGAAAAAGCCCTGTGCCGCACCCCGGAACGGACGGGTGCGGCACAGGGGCGGGCGGATCATGCGGATCAGGCGGGAGGAAAAGGGGATCAGTCGATCTGCATGATGATGCGGACCGCCGGGTCGACCTCCGGCTGCTTCGGCATGGTGTCGACCACGATGCCGAAGTGCTCCTCGTACGCGGCCCGCAGCGCCGCGTCATCGGCCAGCTCGACCGTCTCCTTGCCCTCCGCGGTGGTACGGGTCAGCTCACGGCCGTTGACGGTGACGCGGCCGTCCTCCTTCTGCTGGCAGGCGATCAGGTTGTGCAGGAACACCGAGTCCGGGGCCGTGCGGTACCACCACAGCGTCGGGTAGAAGTCCCTGATCCGCACCGGCCGCTCGTCCAGCCGGTACTGGACGTTCCCGTCCAGCTCGACCTGGAGGCCGCCCTCCGCAGGCTGCACCACGCGGAAGTCGCCGTGCGGATCCTTCTGCACCTCGTCCGTGCCGATGGCCAGCGGGAACCGGCTGCCCTTGCCGAAGCCGACGTCGACCATCCAGTCCTGGCCGTCCACGCCGACCCGCAGCGCCAGGTGGCACAGCGGGGCACCGAACTCGCCACCGAGGAAGACCGCCCCCGGGAGGATCTCCACCGAGAAGCCGAGTGCCTCCAGCAGGTGCCCGAAGGCCGGGTTCAGCTCGTAGCAGCCACCGCCGCGCCGCCGCGTGACGATCTTCTCGTAGAGGAAGTCGCGCTCCAGGCTCAGCTCGGCGCCCTCCACGTGGTAGTCGATGTTCTCGAACGGCACCGACAGCACGTGGCGCTCCTGGAGGTGCCGCAGCGCGTGGATGTCGGCCCGCTCCGGCCGGCGCGCGCCGATGCGCTCCAGGTACGCGTCCACCATCGCTTCGCTGAGCATGTCGTCTCTTCTCTCCTCGGTCGCAGCGCCGCCCGTCATCGGGAACGCCAGCCGGTCGGCGGGATGTTGTGGTTCACCCGGAACACGTTCTGCGGGTCGTGGGCGTCCTTGACGGCCACGAGCCGGGCGTAGGTCTGTGCGTCGTACGCGGAGCGCAGGTGCTCGGGGCTGGACTCCAGGGCGCTGATGAAGCTGAGGAACGGGCCTCCGATCCGCCACGGCTCCATCGCGTCCATGAGCCGCTCCTGGAACTCCCGTACGTCCTGGATGTGTTCGGGCCACACTGGGGCGCCCGCGAACAGCGTGTACGCGGTGTCGCGGTGCGGCAGCGCATTGGGGTGCTCTGGCTGCCGGCCGAGCGCACCGCCTAGGTGGCGCAGCTCGACGCCGGGGCGGACCGCGTCCGCACCCTCCTTGATCAACGGGATCAGGGTGGCGATGGCGGCGTCGTCGAGCTCCCGGATGCGGGTGGAGCGCTCGTAGTACACGGCGGGGACGGTCGGGTCCATGTTGATCTCGGCGACCCGGGTGTACGGCATGTCCCCGACGGTGTCGAGGACCGGCGGGACGATCTCCCGCAGCGGCCGGACGAGTTCCTCGCCCTCCTCGTTGGAGCCGTTGAACGCGATCCGGACGTGCGCGAGGAAGCGGCCGCGGACCGGCTCCGGCAACACGTCGATGTCCGGGAAGCGCATCACGGCGATCGAGGACTGCATCGCGTCCGGGAGGGTCCTCGTCCAGTCCCGCCAGGTCGGCAGGATCCGCTCGATGTGCTCGCCGGGCAGGAAGAGGCCGCCGCCGTACAGCCGGGAGACCGGGAAGAGGCCGAGCTCGATGGAGGTGACCACGCCGAAGTTGCCCTTGCCGCCGCGCAGCGCCCAGAACAGGTCGGGGTGGTCCTCGGGGGAGACGTAGCGCAGCTCGCCGTCGGCGGTGACCAGGTCGACGTTCTTGACGTGGTCGGCGGAGAAGCCGTACGAGCGGCCCAGCGGGCCCAGGCCGCCGCCGAGCGTGTACGAGACCACGCCGACGCCCGGGGAGGCGCCGTTGAGGGGGGCGAGGCCGAAGGCCGCGGCCTCCTCGATGACCCGGTGCCACTGCGCGCCCGGCTCGATGCGGGCGGTGCGGGCGCGCGGGTCGATCCGTACGCCGGTCAGGTTGCGGGTGTTGATGAGGATCGCGCCGTCGGCGGGCAGCGACGTGCCGTGGCCGGTCGCCTGGACCGCGACGGCGAGGCCGGTTCGGGCGGCGAAGCGCACGGTGGCGATGATGTCGGCGGTGCCGTCGGCGAGGACCACGGCGGCGGGCCGGTTCTCGGGCAGGATCCGGTTGAAGCCGAGCGTCTCCTCCTTGTACGCGTCGGTGCCGGGCAGCAGCAGCGGCCCGCGCAGCTCGGCGCCGAGTGCGGACAGGTCGGTGGCGGACACGGAGGTTCCTTCCTGTAACGGGTGGCTCACTGCGCCGCCTTGGCGGGGGCGCGCAGGCTCGGGAGGGTGAGGGCGGTCAGCAGGGCCACGGCGCCGCCGATCCAGGCGACGGTGGTCAGCTGCACGTTGTCCACGATCAGGCCGCCGACGAGGGCGCCGAGCGCGATCGACAGGTTGAAGACGGACACCCACAGCGCGGAGGCCGCCTCCATCGCGTCGGGCGCGTACTTCAGCATCCAGGTCTGCAGGCTGACGGAGACGCCGCCGAAGGCCAGGCCCCACAGGACCAGCAGGGCGATGCCGCCGGCCTGGCTCTTGCCGAGCAGCGGGAACAGCAGCATCGCGGCGGCGAGCGCCACGATGATCACCGTCATGGTGCGGCCCAGGTTCTTCGCGACGGCCGCGCCGGCGACGAAGTTGCCGATGATGCCGGCGACGCCGAAGCCCAGCAGCAGGGCGCTGATCAGGTCCTCGTCGATGCCGGAGACCTGCTGGAGCATCGGGCTGACGTACGTGTACGCGGCCAGGTGGCCGGTGACGATCAGGGCGGTGGCGATGATGCCGGCGCGCACGCCGCGGTTGCCGAACTGACCGATCAGCTCGCGCACGCTGACGGGCTTGGTGGCGGGCAGCTTCGGCAGCAGCACCAGCAGGGCGACGAGGACGGCGAAGGCGAGCACGCCGAGCGTGGCGAACGCGGTGCGCCAGCCGGCGAGGCCGCCGATCAGGGTGCCGATGGGGACGCCGAGCACGTTGGCGGCGGCGACACCACCGAAGATCAGCGCGGTGGCCCGGGGCACCGCGGCGGGCTGGACCAGGCGGAAGGCGAGGCCGCCCGCGATGGCCCAGAAGCCGCCGATGGTGATGCCGACGAGCACGCGGGAGGCGAGCAGCACCCCGAAGTTCGGCGCGAGCACGGTGATCAGGTTGGCGGCGGCCATCACCGTCATCAGCAGGACCAGCAGGAAGCGGCGGTCCATCCGGCCGACGACCACCGGGATCAGCGGCGCGGACAGCGCGGCGACCAGGCCGGGCACGGTCACCATCAGGCCGGCGGTGCCCTCGGAGACGCTCAGGGCGGAACCGACCGAGGTGAGCAGGCCGATCGGCAGCTGTTCGGCGGTCACCAGGGTGAAGATGCCGACCGCGACGGAGACGACGGCGAGCCAGCTCTTCAGCGGGGTGCGTTCCGCGTCCTGCGGGGGCGCACCGGGGGCCGCGGCGGCCGCGGTGTCCGCGGTGTCCGCGGTGTCGGCGGGTGTTTCGAGTGTTGCCATGGCAAGAACCTCATTCGTGTAACCGGGGGCGGGGGCCGCCTGCGGGGAGGCGTCAGGGCGGCCGCGTGCAGGTCAGGTGCGGGGGACCCAGCCGGACTCGTCCCAGAACCGCAGCTGCCGGGCCTTCGACGTGCCGGCGACCTCCGTGATCCGCTCACCGCCGAGGACCAGCGTGCTCGGCGTGCCGGGGTCGAAGACCGGCCAGTCGGGCAGGCCGGGGCCGGCGGGTACGCCGTCGCGGGCGAAGGCGGCGACCAGGTCCATGAAGGTCTCGGACACGGTGCGCTCGACGGGGCCGTCGTGGAACAGGGGGGTCGTCTGCGGTACCGGGTAGGTGGCGGAGATCGCGGCGGTGTCGGCGTACGTGCCGAACAGGAACGGCGAGGTCGCCTCGTGCGGGGTGCCGTGGTGGGGCGCCCGCGCGGGGTGGGCGAACTCCATGACGTACTGCGGACTCCGCCCGTGCCGGGCGTGCCGTTCGGACAGCCGCACGATCTGGTAGCGGAACAGCGCGTCGCCCCAGATCTCCGTCCACAGCGACAGCGGGTCCTGGGGGAGCCCGTCGGCTTCGGCGGCCTCCCGGTACGCGGCGAGGCAGGCGTCCACCAGCTCGTCGGTCACCTTGGCCGCGCCCTTGTCCAGGACGCCGCGCACGGCCCCGCGCAGCTCGGCGGCGTCGGCGGGCGGCGGGGTCGGGGTGGGCTGCGGCGGGCAGGGGCCGGTGTAGAAGGAGCCTTCGGTGCGGGTGTGGATCGCCATGACCGGCACCTCGGGGGTGGGGAGCTCCCAGTCGAAGGCGCTCATCCAGCGGCCGTCCACGACGGGGCCCCGGAACTCCCGGCCGCTGTCGAGCTCGCGGTCGCCGGGCAGCCCGCCGAACAGGTCCTCCCAGGCGTTCATGAGGTCCTCGGCGGGGACCTCGCGCAGGCCCGGGACCGTCGTGCCGAACCGGCGCGCGAGCGACTCGTACGCCTGGCGGGCGTCGGCCGGGGTCAACGAGGTGGACGGGTCCCAGACGTGGCAGGCGCTGATCGGGACGATCCGGCGGACGATGCCGCGGAGTTCGGGCAGGAGGGCCAGCTGCCAGGTGCTCGCCCCGCCGGCCGAGGTGCCGGCGACGGTGATGTTGCCGGGGTCGCCGCCGAACGCGGCGGCGTTGGCGTGCACCCAGCGCAGCAGCGCCGCCTGGTCCTGCAGGCCCCAGTTGGCGAACCCGCCCGTCTCCGGGTCGGTGAAGTCCTCGTGCAGGCCGAAACCGAGGGCGGCGAGGCGGTAGTTGAAGGTGATGACGACCAGGTCGCCGCGGTCGGCGAGGCGGGCACCGTCGTACACGGGCAGGCTGCCGCCGCCGACCATCCAGCCGCCGCCGTGGATGTAGACCAGGACGGGCCGGGCGTCCCCGTCGCCGGTGCCCGGCGTCCAGACGTTGGCGTACAGGGAGTCCTCGGAGCTGCCGGGGATGATCGGCTGGAGCGATTCGGGCGCGAAGGCGGTGGCGTCGCGGACCCCGCTCCAGGGGACGGGCGGGCGCGGCGAGGCGAAGCGGAGCTCCCCGACCGGCGGCCGGGCGTACGGGACGCCCCGGAAGACGGAGAGCCGTCCGGCGCGCTCGCCGGCGACCACGCCGGCGGTGGTGCGGGCCAGCACGTCCCCGGTCTCCGGTGAAGGGCTGTGGGCGGCGGAAGGTGCCATGGCCGTGAGTACTCCATCGTCATCGGCGGGCGGACAGTCACACCGACTCATCAAATGCCGCGTCGGATGACTCTGGACCATCCGATGCTGGTAAACGCGCGAAAGGGCGGCAACAAGTGGGAGGGCACTCTGTCAGGTGCCGCATGGTCCGTCAGCTCGACGGGACGGCTCCGGGTGGCCGTGTATTTTCATTCGGCGTACGCTGCCCGGTTCGAATGGTCAAGGAGAATGCGATGCTGGACGACGCAGAAGTGGCCGGATATCTCGATCGGATAGGCGCGGAGCGGCCGGGGAAAGCCGATCTGGCGGGCCTCGCCCACCTGCAGGAGCGGCACGTCCTGTCGGTTCCGTTCGAAAACATCGACTACCACCTCGGCCGGGAGATCCACCTCGGGGAGCAGGCCGTCGACAAGATCGTGCGGCACCGCCGCGGCGGCGGCTGCTACGAGGTCAACTCCGCCTTCGGCGTGCTGCTGGCCGCCCTCGGGTACACCGTCGACATCCTGCCGGGTCGGGTGTACCGGCCGGACGGGCTGGGCCCGGCCATGTGCCACCTGGCGCTGCGCGTGACCCTGGACGGCGAGCCGTGGCTGGTGGACGCCGGCTTCGGCCGCAACAGCCGCCACCCCCTCCGCCTGCACAGCTCCGACCTGCAGGAAGACCCGCACGGCGAGTACCTCGTCGCGCCAGCGGAGGACGGCGGGTTCGACGTGTCCCTCAACGGCAGGCCGCTCTACCGGGTCGACGACCGGCCCTGCCGCCCCGCCGACTTCGGGCCCACCCTGTGGTGGTGGCGCAGCAGCCCCGACTCGCCGTTCCTGCAGGAGCTGTTCTGCTCCATGCCGCTGGCCGACGGCGGCCGGGTCACGCTGAAGGACAAGCGGCTGGTCAGGATCGAGAACGGCGCCCGCACGATCGAGGACCTCGACACCGACGAGGCCCTCCGCGCGGCGTACCGCACGCACTTCCGGATGGAAATCGACGAGCTTCCCGAAGGTGACGGCGTGAACCTGACGGCAGGGGTCCGGCTGACCTGACACGGGCAGTTGACGGACTCGGCCGAATTGCGTGGACCGGCTCCCGAGGGGCGGCGCACGATGCGAAGAGTACGGCGATACTCCGTACCCGGAAGGAGCATTGTGTCCACCGTTGACCCCCTGCTGGAATTTCCACTCGACACCCAGCCGGACCCCGACGAATTCCTGCGCGCCGCCCTGCGGTGGCATTTCTCCCCGGAAACGGGTTCGCCGTTCTGGCTGGAACGCGCAGGAACTCTCGGATTCGATCCGCTGACCGACATCGGCGGGTTCGGTGACCTGAAGAGGTTCCCCAACCTCGCCAACGAGCTGCGCGACGTCCGGGCCGAGGACCTCATACCCCGCGGTTACGGCGAGCGGCCGGACGTCGTCGGCGTGTACGAGAGCGGCGGCACCACCGGTGCCCCCAAGCGGATCGTCCTGCTCCAGGAGTGGCTGGACCGCCTGCTCACGTGGAGCAGCGGCCAGCTCGACCGCCACGGCGTCCCGCAGGACGTGAACTGGCTCGTCGTCGCCCCGACCGGCCCGCACATGGTCGGTGACGTGATCAAGCGGCAGACCGCCTTCCGCGGCGGCCTCGCCTTCACCGTCGACCTCGACCCGCGCTGGGTGAAGAAGCTCATCGCCGACGGCAAGACCGCCGAGGCCGGCGCTTACGCCGAGCACATCGTCGACCAGGTGGCGTTCCTGCTGCAGACCCAGGACATCGGCGTCCTGATGTGCACCCCGCCGATCCTGGAGCGCCTCGCCCGCCGCCCCGACCTGGCCAAGCTCATCGACGAGAAGGTCAAGGCGATCAACTGGGTCGGCACCCAGATGGACGCCGACACCCGCTACCTGTACCGCACCGAGGTGTTCCCGAAGGCCCACCTGTACAGCGGCTACGGCTCGACGATGATCCTCGGCAACGCCAGCGAGCGCCCGGGCCTGACCGACGACGACCCGTGCGTCTACGACCCGTTCGCCCCGCACATGGTCTTCGACGTCGTCGACCCCGAGACCCGCGGGACCGTCGCGTACGGCGAGCGCGGCCAGGTCGTCATGCACCACATCAGCAAGAGCCTGTTCATGCCGAACAACCTGGAGCGCGACTACGCGACCCGCGTGCCGGCCCCCGAGGGCGTCTGGCAGATCGGTGACTCCGTCGCGGACATCGCCCCCGTCCAGGAATTCGACAACGAGACCGTCATCGAAGGGGTCTATTAATGAGCGCCGGCCTGATCACGCTGGACGCGCTCGGGCCCGCCGGACCCTTCCGCGCGCGCAAGCGCATGACCGTCACCGACGTGACCGGTGCGCCGGTCGCAGAACTCAGCCTGGTCCCCAAGCTGTTCGTGACCCGTGCGATGGACGCCCTGCGCAAGGCCCGCACGATGCCGGCCGCCGAGCGGACCGCCGCGCTGGCCCGGGCGGGGCGCATCTTCGCCGAGGAGACCATCGACGGCCTCACGTTCGACGAGTACGAGCGCACCGTCGCGCGCGTCTCCGGCGTCCCGATCGGCGTCGTGAGGGCGGCGACCGCCGCCATCATCGAGGCCACCGAGGTGGCGCCGGTCGCCGCCTACCAGGCCCGGCCGACCGGCGCCGTGGACGACTGGCGGGCCGAGGAGACCCGGCGCGGCAGCGCCGTGTGGACCCGCAAGGGCGACGTCTTCGCGGTGCACGCGGCCGGCAACCACCCCGGCCCGCACTCGCTGTGGGTCGAGGCCCTCGCGATGGGCTACCGGGTGGCCGTGCGCCCCTCGCGGCGCGAGCCGTTCACCCCCCACCGCCTGATCTCCGCCCTGCGGGCCGCCGGCTTCGGCAACGACCAGGTCGTGCTGCTGCCCACCGATTACGAGGCCGCCGACGAGATCCTGCGCAGCGCCGACTACGGGCTGGTGTACGGCGGCGACGAGGTCGTCCGCAAGTACGCCGGCACCCGTGTCCTGCCGCAGGGCCCGGGCCGCTCGAAGATGCTGGTCCCGGCCGGCGTCGACTGGCGCGACCACCTCGACGTCATCATGGACTCCATCAGCCACCAGGGCGGCGTGGCCTGCATCAACGCCACCACCGTGCTGATCGACGGGGACCCGGCGCCGCTCGCGCGGGCCATCGCCGAGCGGCTGGCGGAGATCCCGAGCCTGCCGCCGGAGGACGAGAAGGCGGTCCTGGCGGTGCAGCCGGTGGAGGGCGCCCGCAAGCTGGAGAAGTTCCTGCTCGCCCGGGCCGCGGGGACCACCGCGCACCTCGGGGGCGACGGCATCGTGGAGGAGCTCGGTGACGGCAGCGCCGTGCTGCGCCCCGCGGTGCACCAGCTCGACCGGCCGGACGCCGACCAGGCCGGCATCGAACTGCCCTTCCCCTGCGTGTGGGTGGCCCCGTGGACGCCCGCGGACGGGATCGGCCCGCTGCGCAACTCGCTGGTGCTGACCGCGTTCACCGAGGACGAGGAGCTCATCGACGAGCTGCTCCAGGAGCCCACCATCAGCAACCTCTACCTGGGCGACCACCCGACGTACTGGATCCGCCCGGGCGTTCCGCACGACAGCTACCTCGGCGAGTTCCTGATGCGGACCAAGACCGTCATCCGCGACTGAGACAGCCCGTGAAGCGCCCGTGAGTCCGGGCCGGCCGTGCCCGCGCGCCGTGTGGCCGCGGCGGCCCGGACTCGCGCACTCCGCCCGCACCACCCACGTCCCGAGAAGGAGCTAGTTGTCATGATCATGAATGGAACGGAGGGTTCCAGACCTGTGAGACTGCCCAGACTCGACTCCCTGACCGGTCTCCGCTTCCCCGCGGCCCTCCTGGTCTTCCTCTACCACGCCTCCCTCGGAGTGCCGTGGATCCGGCTCTTCGAGAGCGACACCGCGAACGACACCTTCGCCAAGTACGTCTCCCAGGCCGGCGCCCTCGGCGTGACGTTCTTCTTCGTGCTCAGCGGCTTCGTCCTGACCTGGTCCGCCCGCGAGAAGGACACCTTCCGCGCGTTCTGGCGCCGCCGCTTCGTCAAGATCTACCCGAACTACGTGATCACCTGGGCGCTCGCCCTCGTCACCTTCGCGGCGGTCATGACCGAGCCCTGGCAGGCCGTGGTCAACCTGCTCATGCTCCAGGTGTGGGTGCCCGACTTCGCGACCAACTTCAGCGTGGACCCGCCCAGCTGGTCCCTCGGCGCCGAGGCGATCTTCTACCTCGCCTTCCCGCTGCTCATCCTGTTCATCAGGAAGATCGACCCGGCGAAGCTGAAGTACTGGATCGCGGGCGTCATGGTCGCCGTCTTCCTCACCCCGACGCTGACCTACGCGGTGATCCCCGGCGGCGGCATGCAGATGCCCGGCGCCGAGGGCACCTCCACCGTGCAGTACTGGTTCGCGTACGTCCTGCCGCCCGTGCGCCTGCTCGACTTCGCGCTCGGCATCCTCGTCGCCCGCGCCGTGATGACCGGCCGCTGGCGCAACATCGGCATGACGGCTTCGGCGGTCCTGCTGGCCATCAGCTACGCGATCGCGCTCAACGTGGAGCACCTGTACGCGCAGCGCGCCGTCACCCTCATCCCGATCGTCCTGATGATCGCGGCCTTCGCCATGCGCGACGCCGAGAGCAAGCCGACGCCGTTCAACGGCCGGTTCATGGTCTGGCTCGGCGAGATCTCCTTCGCCTTCTACCTGGTCCACTACATCGTCCTGGCCTACTCCAGGAAGCTGCTGGGCGAGGATCTCTTCTCGACCCCGGTCGGCATCGCCCTGATCGCCGCCCAGGCGGTCGTCAGCGTCCTGCTGTCCTGGGCCCTGTACGCCTGGGTCGAGGCGCCCATCACCCGCCGCTTCTCCACCTCCCGCAAGGCCAAGGCCGCCAAGGCCGCCGCCGCGGCGGCGGCCGCCGCCGCCGGCACCACCGGGTCGGAGGACCGCAAGGTCGCCGAAACCGTCTGACCCACCCCACGCCCCCGCCGCCCCACCGGCAGGCTCCGCCCCACCGGGCACGCTCCGCCCCACCGGAGCCCAGCCCGCCCCGGCCGGAATTCAGGACCGGCCGCACCACCCCGCCGCCGCCCTTCGGGTCCCGCCGAACCCGGAGGGCGCCGCCGTGTTCAGTCCAGCGGGATGGCCTGGTGCGCGGCGACGATCGCGTCGATCCGGCGCGCGAGGTCGAAGTCGGCGGCGGTCAGCCGATGGCCGGCGTCGTGCGTGGTGATCGCCGCCCGCAGGTGGTCGATCCGAAGGTCGAGGTCCGCGTGGTGCTGGATCCGCCGGGACCTGTCGGCGATCGTGACGATCGCGGCCACCGCGGCGTGGTACCGGATCTCGTAGGTGCGGGTGATCTCGTTGCCCTCCCGCTTCCACCCTGGCAGGCTCGACAGCTCCTGCGTGATCGCTTCGTCGGACAGCGGCTGCAGTACACCCATGTCAGCTCCACTCGGTCACGGGTGCCAGCACCTCGGTGAGGTCCCGGCCTTCGGGCGCATCCTGCCATGGCGTCATGGTCCGCTTCAGGCAATGCAGTTCACGGACCAGGCGTGCGGAACGGGTCTCGACGGCGATGGCCGCGGCCTCCCGCGCGACCTCGACGGCTTGGTCCGGTTTTCGGGCTGAGGCCGCAGCGGCGGCATGGCGGGCGAGGTAGACACCGCGATCCCGCCGGGCGGTCGCTGGCACGTCGGCGACGAGCTGCGTCCAGAGGCTGTCAGCCTCATTGCCGAGGCCGAGACGGCCGTAGCAGGTGGCGCGCTGCACCTCCAGGTATCCCGGCGTTCGTCGGCACGCGTTGCCCCAGGGGAGGCGGTCGTCGACCATGCCGAGCAGTCTGCCGGCGCCATCGATGAGCTGGTCCACGGCCTGTCGGTCGCCGATGAGGCTGGCGCCGTGGGCCTGCTGTTGCATCGCCATGATTCGCACTTTGGGCGTGAGTCGGTCGGAGTCCTCAAGGGCGGCCTCGCACAGGTCGATGACGCCGCGGCCGTCACCGAGGTCGGTGCGGACTTGGGCCAGGTTGACGAGGCTGTAGCCGATCAGTTGTACGTTTCGAGAGCGCGCCGCGATCTCCTGTGTCACACCCCGCCAGAAGGCGGCTGCCCCGAGATCGCCGGCATCCTGGTAGAGCCAGCCGACGAGTGCCGCATAGGCGGCTCCGATACCGAGTAGGCCCCGACGGGTTTCTCCGCTCGCGGACCTGACCAGCTTGTCGATCAGTTGGTACTGGGCGGACACGGTGCCGATCAGGTCGTGCGGGCCGAGAAACATGTCCGCGCGGTAGTGCCCCTCCAACTGCTCCTGAAAGTACGTGACCAGCGCAGGGTCGACGTATTGAGGGGCGGTCGGACCGGGCATGAGCGCGGCCGCCGTGACGGAGACGAACGTCCTGCGCTTCATGTCTTCCTCTCGGTGTCTCTCGGGGCGCATCCACCCGGGGGGCACCGTGAATCCGAGGTCTTCCGGCCACCGTCCGAGCGCATCGTGCAGCACGACCGCGGTCTCCTCCGGCGGCCACCCGGGCCGCGCGCCCTCCCATCGGCGCCATGTCCGGGCACTGATAGTGAAGTGTGGGTCATCGAGGAGTCGTTGACCGTGCTGGGCGAGCTGTTCGGCGGCGGCTTCCATGGTGCGCCAGCCGACCCGGAGCCGGGCTGCCCTCAACGCATCGTTGCGGTGGCTCATGAGCCCAGTCTGAGGTGCCGTGGCGGCCTTATCCAGCGATGGCCGCAACGTGGCCATGCGTGGCCGCGCAATGGCCTATCCGCCCCTCAGCGCGCTTGCCCATCATTTGCCCATCACACCCGGTGACGACGTGAGGGAGCGCACGCTATGGCCATCGAGCAGGCGGAGCTGGATGCGGGGGCACGGTTGATTGCGCGGGCCCTCGTGCCGTTCGAGCAGAAGCCCGCTGACGGCGAGATCGCCGGGATCGCGGTCGACCTCCAGGTGTACGGCGAGCTCTGGTGTACCGAGGCAGCGGCGCTCGACGGCGAGGACGCGGTGCGGGTGCTGGACGACTGGAACGCCATCCTGCGCGAGGGGCCGTCCGACTCGCCGTTCGGCCGCTGGACCCACACCCGTGCCCTGGCCCGCGTGCTCCGTCGGCTCCATGCTCTGCTGTCCCGGGTCGCGGCCGCATGAACGTCGCCGGCCGTGTCTGTGCACGCTGTCAGCGCACCATCCACACCACGGTGTACGTGACGGTCAGCCCGTTCTCGGCGTCGGGCGCCCGGCCCGATCAGTACGTCCACGCGTACGGCGATCCCGACTGCCGGCCCGGCGCCGTCGGTCAGGACGCCGGGGACAGGAGGCGGTGGGCTGCCGCGGGGGCCGGGAGGCCCACGTAGGGGAGGAGGTCGGCGTAGGCCCGGGCGTCGCCGACCAGGATGCCGCCGAGGAGGGTGCGGCCGTCCGTGTCCAGGACGAGCTTCGCGTACGTGCCCTGTGTTTGGTCCAGGCGGCTCAGTTCCAGGGAGCCCTCGGCGCTGGCGTGGGCGTCGCCGAAGCTCGCCACCTCCACGCCGAGCAGTTTCAGCTTCGTTGACATGTCCGCCTGCTCGAAGGGGTCCCCGCCCAGGCCCAGGAGCTGGCGGGCCACCGATTCGGCCATGCGGTAGCCGGGGGCGGCCAGGCCGTAGCAGCGGCCCGACACGGCCGCGCATTCGCCGATCGCCCAGATGCGACTGTCCTCCGTGCGGCACAGGGCGTCCACCAGGAAGCCGCCGCGTTCGCCGCGGTCCAGGCCCGCAGGGCCGGCCAGTTCGTCGCGGGGGCGGACGCCCGCCGAGAAGACGACCACGGACGCTTCGAGGGTGGTGCCGTCGGCCAGGGCGACTCCCGAGGCGCGGCCGTCGGGGCCCGCCTGGACCGATGCGGTCGCCACCCCGCAGTGGGCGTGCAGGCCGCGCTCCGCCACCCGCTGCCCGAGGACGCCGCCGCCGGCCGCGTCCACCTGGAGCGGCATCAGCCGCGGGGCGAGTTCCACCACGTGCGGTTCCATGCCGAGCAGCCGGAGCGCGTTGGCCGCCTCCAGGCCGAGGAGGCCGCCGCCGATGACGACGCCGGGGCGGCCCGGCACTGCTGCCGCGCGGATCGCGTCGAGGTCGGTGAGGGTGCGGTAGGCGAAGCAGCCGGGCAGGTCGTGGCCCGGTACGGGCGGGATGAAGGGTTTGGAGCCGGTGGCCAGGACCAGGGCGTCGTAGCCGATGGTGTCGCCGGCGGTGGTGGTCACCGTACGGGCGGCGCGGTCGATCGAGGCGACGCCCGTGGCGAGCCGCAGCTCCACCCGCGGGTCGGTCGTGAGGCCGGGCGCGGGCAAGCGGAGGTCGGCGGCGGTGCGGCCGTCCAGGTAGGAGGAGAGCGCGACCCGGTCGTACGCGGGGTGCGGCTCCTCGGCGAGGACAACCACCCGCCAGGCCCCGGCCGGGTCGAGGGCGCGCAGTTCCTCCACGAGGCGGTGGCCGGCCATGCCGTGGCCGGCGAGGAGCAGGGTGCGGGGGCGGGAGGTGTGGGGGGTGGGCTTCATGACGGGGTGCTCCCGGTTCGGACCAGGCCGCACAGGGAGCGCACGGCGCTCGTGCAGCCGCCGCAGCCGGTCGTGGCGCGGGTCGCCGCGGCGACCTCTTCCACGTCGGCGGCGCCGGCCCGGCAGGCCTCGGTGATGGCGTGCTTGGTGACGTTGTTGCAGCGGCAGACGACGGCGTCGTCGGGAAGCCCGTCCGCGCCGGGCTCGGCGGGCGGGATCCCGAGCAGGAACTCCGGCCGTCCGGTGGGCACGGGCAGGCCGCGCTCGTACAGCCGGCTCACGGCGGCGATGGCCCGGGGGAGGCCGAGCAGGACCGCCCCGGTGATGCGCTGGTCGTGCAGGGTCAGGCGGGCGTAGCGGCCGCGCGCCGGGTCGGAGAAGGTGACCACCTCGGCGCCGCCACCCGTCGCGGGGGCCGTGTCGGGTGCCGATGCCGGAGCCGCTGCCGGGGCCGGGGCGGGGTCCGGGCCCAGGCGGGCCAGGTCGAGGCCGGGGACGCGGAGTCGGGTGATCTGGCGGGTGGCGTGGTGCTCCGGGCCGTCGCCGGGTCCGGTCAGCTGCCGGGCGAGTGATTCCGCCTGCGTCCAGGCGGGTTCGAGGTGGCCGGCGGTGTCCCCGGGGTGCTCCGCGCAGTCGCCGATGGCGTGGACGCGCGGGTCGTCGGTGCGGAGTCGGCCGTCGACGACGATGCCGGAGCGGACCGTGAGGCCGGCCCGCCGGGCGAGTTCCGTCTCGGGTACGGCTCCGGTGCACAGCAGCAGGGTGTCGGCGGCCAGCACGCTGCCGTCGTCCAGGGTGAGCTTGCCGGAGCAGTAGCCGGTGGCGCTGCGGCCCGTGTGGAGCTCCACGCCCAGGTCGGTCAGGTGTCGGCCGAGGAGTGCGCCGGCGGTGGCGTCGACGTGCCGGTGCAGGGGGTGCGGTCCGCGGTGGACGAGGGCCACGTCGTGGCCGGCCCGGCGCAGCGCGGCGGCCGCCTCGACGCCGAGCAGCCCGGCGCCGAGGACGACGGTGCTGCGGGCGTCGGGCGCGGCCCGCAGCACCCGTTCGGCGTCGGTGAGGGTGCGCAGGGCGACGACGCCTTCGGCGCCGCCGGGCCGGGGGAGTCCCGGGATCCGGGGGATGCGGGGGCGGGAGCCGGTGGCGAGGACCAGCGTGTCGTAGTGGTGGACGGATCCGTCGTCGGCGTACGCGAGGCGGCGCCGGCGGTCGATGCGGGTCACGGTGACGCCGGTCCGCAGCCGGACGCCTTCGGGTAGTTCGGGCAGGGTGAGGGCGGCGGCGGGCAGTGTGCCGTCCAGGACGGAGGTCAGGAGGACCCGGTGGTAGGGGGTCCGGTGTTCGGCGCCGAGGACGGTCACGCCTGCGCGGTGGCCGTGGTGGTGCAGCCGTTCCGCGAACCGGTGGGCGGCGCTGCCGCCGCCGACGACCAGCACCTCGCCCGTGGTCACAGCCCGGCTCCGGCGTCAGCGGGGCCGGTCGCGGGGGCGGGTCCGACGCGGACCGCGCACACCTTGAACTCGGGCATCCGGCTGCGCGGGTCGAGGGCCGCCGAGGTGATCAGGTTGGCGCGCCCGGCCCCGGCGAAGTGGAACGGCAGGAACACCGTGTCGGTGCGCAGTGAGGGGACCAGCCGGACCCGGGCGGTGGTGCTGCCGCGGGCCGAGGTGACCTCGGCGGCTGCGCCTTCGTCCAGCCCCAGCCGGGTGGCGGTGTCGGGGTGGATCTCGACGAAGGCCTCGGGGGCGGCGGCCGCGAGTTCGGGGACGCGGCGGGTCTGGGCGCCGGACTGGTACTGGGCGAGGACGCGGCCGGTGGTGGCGTACAGCGGGTAGTCGGGGTCGGGGGTTTCGGCGGCGTCGCGGTGTTCGACCTCGGCGAACCGGGCGAGGCCGTCGGGGTGGGCGAAGGCGTCGAGGAAGAGGCGCGGTGTCCCGGGGTGCGGGGCGGTGCCGTCGGGGGTGGCGGGGCAGGGCCAGTGGAGGGCTTCGCCGGCGTCGAGGCGTTCGTAGCTGATGCCGGAGTAGTCGGCGTGCCCGCCGCGGGAGGCGCGGCGGAGCTCGTCGAAGACCTCCCGCGGTGCGGTGGGGAAGCGGGCGGGGTCCTGGCCGAGCCGGACGGCGAGGCCGTGGAGCACGTCCAGGTCGCTGCGAACCTGGCCGGGCGGGGTGAGGAGTCGGCGGCGGCGCAGGACGCGGCCTTCGAGGCTGGTCATGGTGCCCTCCTCCTCCGCCCACTGGGTGACGGGGAGGACGACGTCGGCCATCTCGGCGGTCTCGGACGGTACGAAGTCGGCGACGACGAGCAGGTCGAGCGAGGCCAGCCGGTCGGCGATGCGGGCGGCGCGGGGCGCGGAGACCACCGGGTTGGAGCCGAAGACGAGCAGGGCGCGCGGTCCGCCGTCGGTGCCGAGGGCGTCGAGGAGTTCGTAGGCGCTGCGGCCGGGGCCGGGCAGGCCGTCGGGGTCGACGCCCCACACGGCGGCGACGTGGGCGCGGGCGTCGGGGTCGGTGAGCATCCGGTAGCCGGGCAGCTGGTCGGCCTTCTGGCCGTGTTCGCGTCCGCCCTGGCCGTTGCCCTGGCCGGTGAGGCAGCCGTAGCCGCTGCCCTCGCGGCCGGGCAGGCCGAGGGTGAGGGCGAGGTTGATGAACGCGGCGACGGTGTCGGTGCCCTTGCTGTGCTGTTCGGCGCCGCGCCCGGTGAGGACGTACGCCCGTTCGGCGCCGGCGAGCAGTGCGACGGCTTCGCGCATTTCGGAGACGGGGACGCCGGTGACGCGTTCGACCCGCTCGGGCCACCAGGCGGCGGCGCGCCGCCATGCGGCGTCGAAGCCGGTGGTGCGCTTGTCGAGGTACTCCCGGTCGGTGTGGCCTCCGGTGACGGCGAGGTGGAGCAGGCCGAGGGCGAGGGCGAGGTCGGTGCCGGGGGTGGGCTGCAGGTGCAGGGCGGCGGTCTCGGCGGTGGGGGTGCGGCGCGGGTCGATGACGACGAGCTGCGCGTGGTTCAGGTGGCGCATCAGCGGCGGCATGGTCTCGGCCGGGTTGGCGCCGGCGAGGAGGATGACGTCGGCGGAGGCGAGGTCGGTGACGGGGAAGGGCAGGCCGCGGTCGAGGCCGAAGGCGGCCGAGCCGGCGGCGGCGGCCGAGGACATGCAGAACCGGCCGTTGTAGTCGATCTGACTGGTGCCGAGGGCGACGCGGGCGAACTTGCCGAGCTGGTAGGCCTTTTCGTTGGTGAGGCCGCCGCCGCCGAACACGCCGACCGCGTCGGGGCCGTGCTCGTCGCGGACGGCCCGCAGCCGGTCGGCGATGAGGTCGAGGGCGGTGTCCCAGTCGGTGGGGGTGAGTGCGCCGTCCGCGCCGCGGACGAGGGGCCGGGTGATGCGGCCGGGGGTGTCGAGGAGGGCGGGGGCGGTCCAGCCCTTCTGGCAGAGGCCGCCCTGGTTGACGGGGAAGGTGGCGTCGGGACGGACGGTGGTGCTGCCGTTGTCGTGGGTGAGGCGGGTACCGCACTGGAGGGCGCAGTAGGGGCAGTGGGTGGCGGTCTCAGACACGGGTGGCCTCCGCTCGGGCCGTCCGGGAGGCGCCGGCCGCCGCGACCGCGTCGTCCCTGGCGTCCCTGGTGTCCGTGGCGGCGGGCGTCCCGGCCCCGGTGTTGCGGCGCAGGTAGACCGCCCAGGTGACCAGGACGCAGACCACGTAGAAGCCGAGGAAGGCGAGGAAGGCCGGTTCGCCGGAGGGTTCGGGGCCGCTGTAGGCGCTGCGGAAGACGAGGTTGACGCCGACCCCGCCGAGGGCGCCGACGGCACCGGCGATGCCGATGACGGCGCCGGAGAGTCGGCGGGCGCGGGCGAAGGCGGCCTCCGCGTCGTGGCCGGAGGTGACCCGGTCCTGGGCCTGCCGGGCGAAGACGGCCGGGATCAGTTTGTAGGTGGAGCCGTTGCCGATGCCGGTCAGGACGAACAGGGCGGTGAACCCGGCGACGAACAGGCCGAAGGAGCCCTTCGCCGAGGCGAGCAGCAGGACGCTCGTGCCGGCGGCCATCGCCAGGAAGGTCACCAGGGTGACCCGGGCGCCGCCCCACCGGTCGGACAGCAACCCGCCCAGCGGCCGGAAGAGGGAGCCGAGCAGTGGGCCGAGGAAGGTGTAGGAGGCGGACTGCAGGGGGGTGGCGCCGAACTGGCTCTGCAGGACGAGGCCGAAGGCGAAGCCGTAGCCGATGAAGGAGCCGAAGGTGCCGATGTAGAGGAGGGATATCCACCAGGTGTGCGGGTTGCGGGCGGCCTCGCGCTGGGCGCCGGGGGCGCTGCGTACGGCCGCGAAGTTGTCCATTTTCCAGGCGGCGAGGAGCGAGGCCAGCACGATCAGCGGGATGTAGACGGCGATGACGTACGCGGGGTGGGTGCTGCCGGCGGTGGCGATGACGAGGAGGCCGATCAGCTGGATGGCGGCGACGCCGAGGTTGCCGCCGCCCGCGTTGATGCCGAGGGCCCAGCCCTGGTGGCGCTGGGGGAAGAGGGCGGTGATGTTGGTCATCGAGGAGGCGAAGTTGCCGCCGCCGACTCCGCCCGCGGCCCCGATCAGCAGGAACACCCACAGTGGTGTGCCGGGCCGTTGGATGAACCAGAGGGCGGCCAGGGCGGGTACGAGCAGGATCGCGGAGGCGAAGACCGTCCAGTTGCGGCCGCCGAAGCGGGTCACCGCGTGGCTGTAGGGCAGCCGCAGGGCGGCGCCCACGAGGGTGGGGACGACGACGAGGAGGAACTTCTCGGCGGGGGTGAAGCCCAGGCCGATCGCGGGCGACATGAAGAGCACGAGGACGGACCACATGCTCCACACCGAGAAGCCGATGTGCTCGGAGAGGACCGAGAGGACCAGGTTGCGGCGGGCGATCCGCTTTCCGGTCCGCTGCCAGAACTCCTCGTTCTCGGGGTCCCAGTCCTCGATCCAGCGTCCGGTTGCGGGACGTGCGGGCGCGGGCGACGTCATGGCTCCTCGGCTTTCTGTTCGGTGGCTGATATTCTGAACTATACAGTTCAGTTCATTTCAAACTCAAGCGTCGGATCCCAAGCCTTGCGGCCCGGGCGTCAGTTGGACCGCTTCAGCGCCCGGTCCACCAGCGCGCCCGCGCCCCCGGTGTACGCCGACGGGTCGCACAGAGCGGCCAACTCCGCGCCGCTCCACCGCCCTTCGAGCACCGGCTCCCCGGCGAGCAGCTCGTGCAGCGGCCGGCCGCTCTCCTCCGCCGCAGCGGAGACCCGGGTCAGCAGCTGCTTGGCCGCCGCCTTCCCCAGCTCCGGGGCGAGCACCGCCGCGATCCGCTCGGACACCACCTGACTGCCCGTCAACAGCAGGTTGGCCCGCATCCGTTCGGGCCGGGCGGACAGCCCCTCCGCGAGCTCGACCGCGGTGTGCGCCGCGCCGCCGACCAGCCGCAGCGCCTCGCGCAACAGCTGCCACTCGGCGTGCCAGGCGCCGCCGGAGCGCTCGTCCTCCGAGACCAGGCACTGCACCAGCCCCGTGGCCAGGACCGGCACTTGGAGCGCCGCGCTGCGCAGCAGCGTGCTCAGCACCGGGTTGCGCTTGTGCGGCATGGCCGAGGAGCTGCCGCGGCCGACCGCAGCCGGCTCGGCGACCTCGCCGACCTCCGTACGGGACAGGTTCTGCACGTCGATCGCGATCTTCCCGAGGGCGCCGGCGGTGAAGGCGAGCGCCGCCGCGAGGTCGGCGACCGGGGTCCGCAGCACGTGCCACGGCAGGGTGGGGCGGGCCAGCCCCGTCTCGGCGGCGTACGCCCCGACCAGCCGGTCCAGGTACGCGCCGGGGTCCTGCTCCCCCGCGCCGTCGATCCGGGCGTACTCCAGGTACCCGGCGAGGGTTCCGGCGGCCCCGCCGAGGGACACCGGCAGTCCGCCGTCGGCGATCCGGGCCAGGCGCTCGTCCGCGTCCAGGACCAGCTGCCGCCAGCCCGCAGCCTTCAGGCCGAAGGTGGTGGGCACGGCCTGCAGCGCGAGGGTGCGGCCGGCCATCGCCGTGTCCCGGTGGTCGCCGGCCAGCCGGGCCAGGGCGTCGGCGGTGCGGCCGAGGTCCGCGCGGATCAGGCGCAGGGTCCGGGCGGCCACCAGCATGGCGCCGGTGTCGAGGATGTCCTGGCTGGTGGAGCCGCGGTGCACGTACTCGGCGGCCCGCGCGTCCTCGGCGGCCACCACCCGGGTCAGCGCCCGCACCAGCCCCACCACCGGGTTCGCGGTCTCCCGGGCGGCCAGCGCGAGGTCCCGCAGGTCCAGGTTCCCGGCCCGGGCGGCCCGGGTGATGGTCCCGGCGGCGGCCTCGGGGAGGGTGCCGAGCCCGGCCTGGGCGCGGGCCAGGGCGGCCTCTGCGTCGAGCATCGCCTGGAGCCAGGCGAGGTCGGACACGGCCTCCTCGGCGGGGGTGCCGGCGCGCACCGGGGACAGCAGCCCCGCGTCGGTGAGCGCGTCCTGCGCCCCGCCGGTGCTCGCCCCGGTCGCCCTGGCGGCCCCGGTGGCCTTGGCGTCGGTGCTCATACGAGGACCCCGGTCAGGTCGGTCTCGGCGGGCAGGGAAACCCCGGCCGGGACGACGGAGGCGGGCGGCAGGGCCAGGACCGAGCGGGCGATGGAGTCGGAGTCGCCGAGGGTGACCGAGTCGACGCCCGGGCGGATGCCGGCCGCGGTGACCCAGTGCACGGACTCGGTGGGCACCCCGTACGCGAACCGGCGCGGGTGGGCGCGGCCGCGGGCGTCGAGGAGCCGGTACGGGCGCTCGGTGACGGCGAGGCCGCCGGACTCGTAGCCGGTGCCGTCGGGGCCGGAGATCCGGTACGTGGTGCACTGCTCGGTGTCGAGGAGGTGGCGCAGCAGCGGGTCGTCGGTGCGGCGCAGGTCGGGTTCGGGCAGGCGGGCCTCGATCAGCACGGTGGAGCGGACCGCGGGGCCGGGGACGCTGCGGGACTGGGCGACGAAGGCGGCGTCGTCGCCGGCGGCCGTGTCGACGCGGATCTCGGTCCCGGGACCCGTCAGGACGAGCACCCCGGCGTCGATCAGGGCGATCATCTCCTCGATCCGGGAGGCCGGCGGGCCGATGGAGAGGAAGGCGTTGAGCGGGGTGTACCAGCCCTCCAGGTCGTCGCGGTGCGAGTCTCCGGTCAGGCCGCCGTGGTCGACGGCGAGGCGGATCTCGTTGCGCAGGTCGCGCAGGACGTCCAGGGCCGCCTTGAGGGGGCCGCTGAGGTTCCCGGCCCGGGCCTCGCGGACGTCGGCGGCCAGGTAGTCGACCAGCCAGGCGCGGAACTCCTCGCGGCTGGTGAACTCTCGGTCGCCGTAGGGGCGGGAGAGCTTCTCCCAACTCCAGCGCTCGTCCGCGCCGATGCCGTACACGTCCAGGAGCGAGGAGCGGTCCTCCTCGTCCGCCAGCGACAGGAAGCGGGTGGTGAAGCCCTCGCGCTCGTCTCCCCGGCCGCGGGCCCGCAGCAGGGCTCCGTAGTAGACGCTCTCCGTCTCGCGGGAGATCAGCGGCCACAGGTCTGCCGTGAAGTCGATGCCCTCGCCGTCCTCGGAGCGGCGGCGCAGCTCCTCGATCCGGGCGGGGGTGAGCAGGCGCGGCAGGTAGCGGCCGTAGGCGCCCTTCTCGTTCTCACCGCGGGCGTGGTACGGAATGCCCCGGCGCGAACTGGCGTACAGGACCGGCTCGTTTCCGGATGCCCGGTAGGCGAGGCGGCCGTCGTCCCCGCGGACGAACTGCCCGCCGCGGCCGGAGGTGAAGAGGGCCATGTGGTCGAAGAAGTTCAGGCCGAGGCCGCGCAGCAGGACGTTCTGGCCGGGCTTGACGGTGTTCAGGTCGAGGTCGGCGGGGTTGGCCGGGGTGATGTAGGTGAGGTGGTGGATGCGGGCGAGGCTCGCGGTCTTGGCTTCGCGGGGGGTCAGCCGGGCCGGGACGTGGCCCTGGGCCATGACGATGGCGTCGAGGTCGTTGAGCCGGGTGCCGTTCTCCAGGCGGATGCCCTGGCGGCCGCCGGGGGTGCCGTGGGTGTCGGCCATGGCCACGGCCCGGGAGCGGTGCACCTCGACGGTGACGTGGGCGGGGGCGAGGGCGACGACCCGCTCGAAGGTGGCGCGCAGGTAGCTGCCGTAGAAGGCGCGGGTGGGGTAGGTGTTCGGGCCCAGGCGGCGGGCCTCGGCGACCGCGGCCCCGTCGCCCTCGCCGGACCCGGCGAGGTCTTGCGCCCACTCGTACAGGCTCGGGCCGGGCTCGATCGGGCCCTCGGTGCGGACGCTGTCGTCGGTGTAGATCGTGATCTGCGAGGCGACCGTGTTCATCAGGAGGTGCTGGGACTGGTCCGGCCGCCAGACCTGGCCCGCGCCGGGCGCCGAGGGGTCGACCACGTGGACGGTGACCGCGTCGTGCGAGGGGGTGCTGCGCTCGTTGGCGCACAGGCGCTCCAGGACGGACAGGCCGCGGGGGCCGGCTCCGATGATGGCGACCTGGAGGGTGTCGGGGTGGGCGTTCATCACTTTTCTCCGTTCGAAGCGGCCAGGGCGGGGGTCAGGGCGGGGGTCAGGGCGGTGGGTGCGTCCGGGGCGGGGACGCGGTAGCCGTGCATCCAGGCGACGTAGTCGTGGAGTTCGTCGCGGGAGAAGGAGCGCAGGACGGCGTTGCGGTCCGTGGCGGCGGCGCCGGAGGTGTGCCAGAGCTTGATGCTCTCCCGGGCCAGCAGTTGGATCCGGCCGGTCCGCTCCTGCCGCTCGGCGTTGAACTTCTCGAAGCGCTGGGGGAACTCGTCGGCGTCGCAGTCCAGGAGGTCGCCGAGGGTGACGGCGTCCTCCAGGCCCTGGCAGGCGCCCTGGGCGACGTAGTGGAGCATCGGGTGGGCCGCGTCGCCGAGGAGGGCGACCCGGCCGTCCGTCCAGTTCTCGACCGGGTCCCGGTCGACGAGGACCCAGGACTTCCAGCCCTCGCCGAGGGCGAGCAGGCGCTGCGCGTCCTCGCCGAGCGCGGCGAACTCGCGGCGGATGTCGCCCTGGGTGGCGGGGACGCCGGCCACGGCCGCGGTGGCCTTGTTGTCGCTGCTGGCGGCGAGGTTGAGGTACTTGCCGCCGGCGATCGGGTAGTGCACGAAGTGGCAGCCGGGCCCGGTCCACCAGGTGACGGAGGTCAGGTGGCGCAGCTCTTCGGGGACCTGCTCCATCGGGATGATCGCCCGGTAGACGGTGATCCCGGAGTTGCGGGGGGCGCCGTCGCCGACGAGCTGGCCGCGGATCGCGGAGTGGATGCCGTCGGCGCCGATCAGCGCGTCGCCGGTGATGCGCTCGCCGTCCTCCAGGACGACGGTGGCGCTGGTGGCGTCCTGCTCGTAGCCGACCGCGGTGGCGCCGCTGCGCAGCCGTATCGCGTCCTCGGCCTGGCAGGCCTCCAGCAGCTTGGTGTGCAGTTCGGCCCGGTGGACGACCGCGTACGGGTTGCCGAACCGCTCCCGGTAGTGCTCGGTCAGGTCCAGGCTGGTGACGTGCTCGCCGGTGACGCCGTCCATGAAGGTGAGCGCGTCCATCTGCACCGCGGTGGAGCGGACGGCCTCGCCGAGGCCGAGCCGGTCGAGGGCGTGCAGTCCGTTGGGGGCGAGCTGGATGCCCGCGCCGATCTCGGCGAACTCCGGGGCGCGTTCCAGGACGAGGACCTCGTGGCCCTGCCGGGCGACCGAGAGGGCCGTGGCCAGGCCGCCGATTCCGCCGCCGATGATGATGAGCTGGGACATCAGATCTTCTCCTCGGTGAGCTGCGAACCGGCGCCGGCGGCGATGAGACGGGCGAGTTCGAGGCGCTTGATCTTGGTGGTGGCCGTCTGCGGCAGGTCGGACTGCCGCCACTGGACCGGGTCGGCCATCGGGGGCAGGCCGACGGTGGCGGCCCGCCACGCGGCGGGGTCGAGCGGCTTGTCGTCCCGGGTGCAGACCACGGGGACGGCCCGGCCGGTCTCGTCGGGGATGATGATGACCTCGGCGAGCTCCTCCAGTCTGGTGAAGAGGGTGTCCTCGGCGGCGAGGGTGGAGCCGAAGCCCTCGATCAGGTCGACCTCGCGGTCGAGCAGGTGCACGCAGCCCCACTTGGTGCGGTAGCCGACGTCGCCCATGCGCCACCAGCCGTCGTTGACCTGCTTGTCGTAACGTTCCTGCTCGCCGAGGTAGGTGACGATCCGGCCGTCGCTCTTGACCTCGATGAAGCCGGGGTTGGTCTCCGACACCGGCAGCCCGTTGCGGCTGACCACGCGGACGTCGGTCATGCCGGGGAAGGGCATGCCCACGCAGCGGCCGTCGGCGTCGAGCCCGCGACGCTTGGAGAAGGACCGGGCGACCGCGGGGCCGATCTCGCTCTGCCCGTACAGCTGGCCGAAGATCGGGGCGGTGCGCTCGGTGGCGGCGAGCAGCCGCTGCACGGTGCGCGGGTGGATGGCGTCGAAGGTGCTGGAGAACAGCTTGACGTTGGCCAGCGGCCGCCGCGGGTCGTCGGCGAGCTCCTCCCACTCCATGAAGGAGTTGGGGTGCGCCTCAAGGATCCCCGGGCGCAGCTGCGCGAAGAGGTCGGCGGCCTTCTTGGGGTCGGAGTCGGCGAGGACGACGATCGGGTAGCCGCGGAAGAGGGAGATGGCCAGGGCGGTGATCAGGCGGGAGTGGACGAAGGAGACGTGCATCGCGATGGTCTCGCGGCCCGGGAGGAGCGGCTTGGTGATCGCGGCCTGCGGGCGGTAGCGCGCCTGGAGGGTGGCTCCGGTGTGGACGGCGAGCTTGGGGGTGCCGGTGGTGCCGGAGGTGTGGGTGATCAGGGTCGGGTGCTCGGGCGGCATCGTCACGGCGGGTACTCGGGGCGAGCCGGCCAGCGAGGCGAGTTCGGTGGCCTCCTTGTAGCTGCCGGAGGTGAGCAGGACCTGTTCGGCCTCCTCGAAGACCGAGGCGGGCAGCTCGGTCTCCAGCTTGTTCTGGTCGGTGAGCAGGTAGGGCTGCTCGGTGCGGCGCACCAGCTCGGCCACGGTCTCGCCGTCGAGCTTCGGCGACAGCAGCACCGGCACGGCGCCGATGCGGACCGCGGCGCAGGCCAGCAGGGTGATGTCGAAGCCGTCGGACTTGTAGATCACGACCCGGCGGCTGGGGCGGACCTGCGCGGCCCAGAGGCGGGCGGCGAGGTCGTCGATCAGGTCGGCCACCTCGGCCACGGTCGCCCGGCGTCCGAGCTCCGGGGCGACGTCCAGGTCGTGGTCGAGGATCACGACGTTCGTCGGGTGCTTCTTGGCGGCCCGCTCGAAGAGGGTTCCGAGTCGTATGCCCTTGTTGCCGATGCGCTGCAGAATCATCGCCTTTGCCCTTCTCAAGTCACGTACGGATGGCGTCGGTTGCCGGTGCTCGCCGGTCAGAGGGGGGTGGGGATCCGGGGGATGGGGGAGGGGGAGGAGGGGAGGAGGCCGGTCAGGCGCCCTGCGCGGCCGTTTCCGCCTCGATGACGGCCTTGATGCGGCCGAGGGTCTCGGCCAGGTCGCCGGCGACCTTGTCGCCCCACTCGGCGAAGAACTGCTGCTTCTGGTCGTCGTCCATCTCGGCGGTGATGCCGCGGATGCCTTCGGTGGGGGTGTCCATGCGGAAGTGGTGGACCAGGAGGCTGCCGTCGCCGTCGGCCTCGATCGTGAAGCCCCAGACGCTGTCCTGCTTCTCGCCCTTGCTGTTGTGCATGGCCCACTGGAAGGTCCGGCCGGCCTCGGCCGCGACGACCTCGGCGTACGTCGTCCACTTGCCGCGCACCACCGGCGCCCAGGCGACGACGTCCTCGCTGCGCTCGTTCTCGCCCCGGAAGACCGAGCCGACCGCGCCGGGCTCGCCCGTGGTCCATTCCCCGCCGAGGCACTCGGGGCTCCACTCGCCGCTGCGGGCGAGGTCGCTCACGACCGCGTACACCTCGGCCGGGGTGGCCGAGACGTGGATCTGGGCCCGGGACCGGAAGAGGGGGGTCTGGGTGCCGCTCATAGCGGGTGTCCTCCTGGTGTGGTGCAACGTCGGATGGCTTCAACTTCCGCTTCTGCCGCCCCGTTCGGGCTGCTCAGCTAGATGAACCATACAGTTCAGTTCAATTGAACGCAACGGTTCAGTTCAGTTGGGATCTAGACTGGGCTCCGAGCCGAGGAAGTGAGGGACGAACGAATGACCGCACGCACCAGCACCGCAGAAGCCCCCGCAATCCCGTCCGGAGCCCGCGCCGCGCGCAAACGCCAGGCCATCCTGGCCGCCGCCCGAACGGTGTTCCTGCGCGAGGGCTTCGGGGCCGGGGTGGACCAGCTCGCCGCCGAGGCGGGCGTCTCCAAGGTCACCGTCTACAACCACTTCGGCAGCAAGGAGAACCTCTTCAACGCCGTCATCGGGCAGACCCTCGACGAGGCCCTCGAAGTCGCCCAGTCGGTCATCCAGGCCAGGCTCGCCGAGTCCGACGACGTCCGCACCGACCTGCTGGAGGCCTGCCGGATCTGGGTCGCCGGCCTCACCACGCCCGACGTGCTGGCCCTGCGCAACGTGATCGCGGGAGAGCGCCACCGCTTCCCCGAACTCGGCCGGACCTGGCAGGAGGAGGGACCCGGACGCCAGCACGCCGCCCTGGCCTCCGCCCTCGGCCGGCTGGACCAGCGCGGGCTGCTGCGCATCCCGGACATGGAGCTGGCGGTGCTCCAGCTGTCGGGGCTGGTGCTGTCCCCGCACCTGGTCTACGGGGTGTACGGCACCGCACTGGACGAGGACCTCGCCGAGCGGCTGCTCCAGGGCGGGGTCGACATGTTCCTGAGTCAGTACGGGGTGGACCTCCAGGGCCGGGGTGCGGACCGGTAGGACGCCACGCCGCTGCCGTCCGCGCGGCGGCCGTGGCCGGGACGGCGCGGCCGGGGATCAGCCCCGCAGCCGCCCCGGGGTGGTGCCGTGGCGCCGCCTGAGCAGGGTGGTGAGCGTGGAGGCGTTCTCGTACCCGACGCGGCGCGCGACGGCGTCGGTCGGCAGGTCCGTGGTGCGCAGCAGGTGGGCGGCCTGCTCCAGCCGTATCGACTGCGCGAAACGCAGCGGGGAGACACCCATCACCCGGTCCACGGCCCGCTGCAGGGTCCGCTCGCTCACGCCGGCCGCCCGGGCCGCGTCGGCCATGCGCAGCGGCTCGTCCAGGTGCGCGCGCACCCACCGCTCGAAGGCGCTGACCACGGGATCGGTACGGGCGAGGTGGCCGGGGATGGCGTACCCGGCCTGGGTGGGCCGGTCGTCGACCACCAGGTAGCGGGCGGTGAGCTCGGCGAGGGCCGGGCTGCTCCGCCGGACCAGGGCGAGCGCCAGGTCGAGGTGGGCCATGGCGGCGCCGGCGGTGACCACCCCGTCGGCGTGCGCGAGCATGTTGCCCTCGTCCAGCTCCACCCGCGGGTACGCCTGCCGGAACGCGGGGGCCAGCCACCAGCTGGTGGTGGCGCTGAGCCCGTCCAACACCCCGGCCTCGGCGAGCAGGAACGTGCTGGTGCACGCCGCGGCCAGCGGGGTCCCGGCCTCGCGCGCCCGGCGCAGCTCGGCCCGCTCGGGCTCGCGCTCGGGGGCGGCCACCCACTCCAGCAGCGGCGCGGGCTGCTTGGGGCCCGCGCCGGGTACGACGAGCAGGTCGGGCGGCGGGGCGTCCGCTGCGGTGACCGTCTCGATCAGGTGCCCGGCGGCGGTGCGCACGGAACCGCGCGACCCGATCCGGGTCAACTCCCAGGCGGGCGGGGGCTGCGGCAGCTCGCCGCGCAGTTCGTTGGCCATCTGCAGCACGTCCTGGACCGTCGCCAGCCCGGAGTCGAAGAGTCCGTCCAGGACCAGTACCGAAACCCGCATGGCGGAAACGGTAAAGCATCCGGCGGAACCGCCACTGCCCCGGGACGGTGGCCGCTCCCTAGCGTGAGGGGTACCGAACGGCGCGGGCACGGCGCGCCGCACCGCCCGCCCACCGCACCAGCAGAAGGAGCCCCTCCATGACCAGCGCCCTCGTTCCCGACACCACCCGCCTCGGCCTGCTCGCCCGGATCGAGGCCAAGCCGGAGCACGCCGACGACGTGGCGGAACTCCTCACCGGGGCCCTCGCGCTGGCCCGGGAGGAGGCCGGAACCACGGTCTGGTTCGCCCTGCGACTCGGTCCGACGACGTTCGGCGTCTTCGACGCCTTCGGCTCCGACGCGGACCGCACCGCCCACCTCCAGGGCCGGATCGCAGCCGCCCTGATGGAGAACGCCCCGAAGCTCCTCGCCGAGGCCCCGGAGATCCTCCCGGTCGACGTCCTGGCCGCGAAGCTCGCCTGACGGCGCCCCTCGGTGGGCCGGTCCGCCTCCCCGTTCCCCCCGGGGAGCCGGTCGGCCCACCCCTCCCGGGCACCCGTGCGAAACGGGTGCGGACGTGCGTCAAATCCCTGCACGCGAACGGCACATGACGGTGAAAGCTGCTTGCCGGGCAGGGGCGTCGCGTGGTTATGGTCGTCACCCATTGACGGACCGTCACCTCGAAGCCAGGGGGTTCACGCCTTATGGAGAAAACGCCGTCGTCCGGGCGGACGGACAGCGCGTTACCGGCCCGCCCGGGCGCCGCGCCGGTCACCCCGCCGACCGCCGCCCCGGGCAATCCTCCGACCGCCGCGCCGGTCACCCCGCCCAGCAGCCCGCCCGACGCCCCGCCCCCTCCCGCGGCACCGCCGCGGCCCGCCGCCGGCGGCGGGATCGAGATCCGGATCAGCAAGCGGATCCTGTGGGTGGGCGGGGCCGCGTACCCGTTGGAGAACGTCGCACGGGTCTACACCTTCACGCTGCACCCGCGCCGCAAGGAGGCGACCGTCCGCTTCGTGAAGAACCTGTGCCTCATCCTCTCCCTGGCCTTCGGCCTGACGATCCTCGCCGGCCTGACCTCGCTCGCCAACCGGGAAGCGGCCGGCGGAATCCTGCAGTTCGTCTGGCTCGGCGCCGTCGGCGCGCTGATCTACTGCCTCGTCGAACTGATCACCGTGTTGTCGGCCGCGTCGCACTACGTGCTGGCCGTCGAGACGTCCGGGCCGTCCATCGCCGTGGTCACCAGCAGCGACCACGACCACCTGCACCGGCTCGTCGGCCAGATCACGCACGCGATCGACAACCCCGACACCGAGCTCTACGGAGTGCGGGTGGACACCATCGTGATCAACCCGAAGAACTACACCTTCGGCGACAACGTGAACATGTACGGCGGCTCCAACAACGTGGGGATGGCGACTCGATGACCGGCGACACGTACCACTTCGGCGACAGCGTGACCATGCACGGCGGCTCCGGCAACACCGGCATGGTGAAGAACGTCGCCGCCCCGGCCGCCCCGCCGGCCCTGTCCCCCGAGCTCCAGGAGGCCACCAAGGACCTCCTGCGGCGGGTCGAGGCGCTGCGCGGGCAGCTGCCGCCCGCGAGCGCGCAGGTGCTGGACGCGTCCCTGCCCGATGCCACCGGCGACGCGGCCGTCCCCGCGCAGGCCCGGCAGAGCGCGCTGATGTCCATCGCCGGCATCGCCGCCGTCGTCGGCCCGCTGGGACAGCCGATCGTGGACGCCGTCACCACGATCCTCGAACTGCTCGGCGCCGGCTGACACCGCGAGGGCGGCCGCCGACGCGGGGCGGCCGCCGCGCGGCGAGGTCGGCCTCGCGATGGTCGGAGTGCGGCCCGCCCTGCTGCCGGACCCGGCGGACCGGGTCCTGCCGCTGTGCGCCGTCCTGCCGCTGCACGGGGCCGCCGGTAGCCCGCACGACGCGGCCGGGGCGGCGCTGCTGCCCGGGCCGCGGACGCTCGGCCCCTCAGGAGCAGGGCTGCTCGCATCCCGCATGCATCTTCGCGGCACGAGCACTCGGTACCACCGCCCCTGCGACCCCCGCGCCGCCTAGACTGGACGCAGGAGGTGCGTGGTGACCGTGACCGAGGACAGGCCGCAGATGCTGGCCGAGGAGTTCGAGCGCATCGCCGCCGCCGCCGAGCGCGAAGGCGTCCGGATGGAGTTCATCCACGGCAGGCTGGGAGTCAAAGCGGTGCCGGACGGCGACCACGACGAGATCATCCGGTGGCTCATGGAACGCTGCATGCAGCACCGCCCCGATCTGTGGCTCTATCCCGAACGCGGCCTGCGCGTCGAGCGCTACCGCAAGGGCCATGCGAAGCCGGACGGCGCCCTCGCCCCCAAGGGCACTTTTGCCGGCCAGGGCGAGTGGGCCGACCCCGGCCCGGTAGTCATGATCGTCGAGGTCACCTCCTACGACAGCGATACCGACAAGCGCGACCGCGAAGAGAAGCCGAGCGCCTACGCCCAGACCGGTATCCCCGTCTACCTGCTCATCGACCGGGACACGTGCGAAACCCTCGTCTATACCGAGCCTGACGGTGACACCTATGCCAACCTCGCCCGCCGTCCCTTCGGTCGCACCGTCCACCTCCCCGACCCCGTAGGCATCACCCTCGACACCGAGCCCCTCAAGGATTGGGTGCGCTGACCTCCTCCCGTTGCCCGCCCGTCCGCGTTCGTACCGATCCCCGAGCGCGTGCGCTCGGGGATCGGTACGCCGAAGCCGGTCGGTGCCGCCGGCCGCTGTCGAAGCAGGGGCGGGCCGGTCAGCCCGCCAGGGACCGCCACATGGTCAGGGGGCGGTCATCGACCGTGATCTGGTCCTCGTGGCCTCTGCCGTCGCGGATCACGATGATCCGGTACTGGTCCTGGTGGAACACCCAGAACAGACTCAGGCCGTTGATCCGCTGCATGTCCGGTACGGCGAGGAATTCGTCGACGCGCGTGATCCCGTTCAGCGATCGCCACAGGTCGAGCCCGCGGTCGCCGCGCTCGATGACGTCCTGGTGCGCGGTGCCGTCGGCGATTGAGATGAGCCGGTAGACCTGGTTGCCCATCAAGGTGTGGAACACCCAGTAGTAGCTCTTGCCGCCCTGCCGCTGCATGTCGGGGACCGGCAGGAAGGCGTCGACCTGCTGCATGCCGCTGAACGACTCCCACGCGGAGAGGGCGCGGTCGGGTCGGTCGAGCCGGCCGGCCTGTTCGGGGGTGAGTCCGGTCTCGGCTCCGTCGGCGATCGAGATGAGGCGGTAGACCTGTCGGCCTTCCACGGTGTGGAACAGCCAGAACCGGCTTCGGCCGTTGATCCGCTGCTCGTCCGGAACGGGCAGGACCGCGTCGACCTTCGTCACCCCGGCGTAGCACGGCCACGTGCTCAGCGGCCGGTCGGGGCGCTCCCGGACGTCCGTGTGCTCGTCCCCGTCGGAGATGGAGATGGTCCGGCAGACGGAGCCGCCGTCGCCGCCCGTCCCGTACGCCCAGTACCAGCTCTTGCGGTTGTCCCGCTGCATGCCGGGGATGGGCAGGAAGGCGTCGGTCGGCCGGACGTCGGCGGGCGGCTCGTCGGTGAGCCGGCCGTCACCGAGCAGCCGCAGCAACCTGAGGGAGGGTACGAAGGCGTAGACGGAGCCCTCGGTGACGACGAACTGGGACAGGGTCAGCTGGGTGGTCTTGCCGGGGGTCTCGTAGTTGAGCTTGCCGGCGGCGCCGACCATGCCGTCGGGGCCCGGCTTGTCCTTCCGGTTGGGCGGGAAGTTCGGGCTGTCGATCCACGCCTTCTGGATGAACTCGAACTGCTGCACGAGGTCCGACTGGTAGCAGACGAAGAGCAGGCCGCGCTTCTCGTCGGGCCCGCCCGGCCCCTCGGAGGCGGGGTCGAAGGGCGCACCGTACGGGGCGCCGCGGCGGATGATCCGGCGGCGGTCCATCACCGGATCCTCGTCGAAGGGTGGATCACCGGGCTTCTCCTGCAGGCCGTCGCGGGGGTTGGTCTTGCGCAGGTGCGAGAAGAGCGGGGTGATGAAGCCCTCGGGGTCGTTGCGGTAGCCGAAGTCGTTGTCCTCGCCGGCCAGCGCGTTGGAGGGCCGGTCGGCGTGCGGGCACGTGGCGACCGGCGTCCCGGACCGCCACCGGCCGACGAGGCGGGCGGCCAGCCACTCCACGGTGGCCTCGGGCGGCACCACCTTGGCCTCCTTGAGCACCTTCAGCTGACCGGCGACCTGGGACCAGAAGCCCGGGACGTCCTGGTCGAGCCGACGCACCACCTGGAAGCTGCCGTTGTCGGCCCAGCCGGGCGTCTCGTGCGGCACGCCGCCGACCCGGTCGAGGCCGATGACGAACTCGCCGGGCGGGATCAGCCGGGTGCCGTGATGGCCCTTGACGTACGCGGGCTTGACCGGGTCCGGCTCGTCGAAACCGATCACGCCCGGCTCGCTGATGCCGTCCTTGAAGCCGAAGTGCTCCTTGCCCCTGCGGCTGCCGGGCAGTGTGGCGGCGTCCTGCTGGAAGACGATGACGATCTTGGCTGCGGCGCACGCCTCCCGCTGCTGTCTGACCGTCGCATGGAGGTCCTGGACGGTGTCCGAGGCGACGGTGAGGACGGCGTGGACGGGCTGGCCCTTGCCGTTGCCGAAGAGCCACCTCTCCGGCGAGCTGTCGCCGGTGTCCCCGATGGCCCGCTTGTCCGAGCCCTGCTTGAAGGCCTCCAGGCCGCTGCCGGGCGGGACGGAGGGCAGCGGGTCCTTTCCGGCCAGCTCCCGCAGGCCCTCGTACGTGAAGCCGACGTTGATCCAGGTGGCCTTGAGCGCCTTCGGGTCGTCGCCGGCCGCCGCCTTCCTGGCTTTGCTGAAGGCGGCGTTGAAGGTCGCCACCTGCCTCGTCGTGGAGATCTGCGGTTCCAGGGCTTTGACCCAGGTACGCGCCCGCGCCGCGTCCTCGAACTTGAGGAACAGCAGGGTCATCTGGTCCTTCTTGAAACCGGCGATCACATCGCCCTGGATGTCGTCGCTCTCACGCAGCCTGAGTTCGTCCACCGTGCTCTCTCCGGAAGGTCGACACCTCCACGCATTGTTGCGCAGAGTGATCGACAAGCTACGCGGTGCCCGGCGCGTCCTTCCGCGGTCGGCCCGGCTGCCGGGGCCGTCCGCCACTCGAATGCCGCGTGACTGCGCTGGTCGGGGGCCAAGTTGAGGCATTTGAGCGGTCCAGGCGGACCGCCTGCGTGTCTCCGGGCGGCAGCCGGGATGCGCGCCGGAAAACTGGCACCCGTCACTGTGCGTGAACGTGTGGCAGTCCTGGTGCAGCCCTGCCCGACATGTCCCCCTGAGGTCCGGAGTCGCTGCGCCCTCCTCCCTCCCGCAAGGAGTCCCATGTCCCGCAGTAATCCGCCCCTGACCGCCCGCCGGAGGCTCGCCGCGGCGATCTCCGCCTGCGCCGCCACCGCGATGGCCGCGTCCGTGGCCCTGGCGTCGGCAGGGCCCGTACTCGCCCACACCGGTCACGGGGACAGGGGCCACGGCGATGCCTTTCCCTACGCCCCCGCCTCCCGGGCGGCGACGGCTCCGGTCGCCGTCGACCCGGAGGAGGCGGCGACACTCGGCAAGGAGCACGCCGAGGAACACGCCCGTACCCGGATGGCCGTGGCCGGCGTCGGCGAGTACCCGCAGACCACCCGGACGGAGCGGTTGAAGGCGCTGACCGCCTCCCAGGCGAAGGCCAACGCGTCGTTCGCCGCCGCGGAGTTCGGCCGGTTCCAGGAGTACTTCCAGTCCCCGGACTTCGCAGCCCACATCGCGTTGCTGCCCACCGGCAAGGTCCTGCTGTTCTCGTTCGAGCGCATCGAGACCAACCCGCAGAAGGAGCCGGCGCCCACCGACACCATCGGCGCGGCGAACGCCGGCCGCGCCTGGATCTGGGACCCCGCCAAGGGGACCGGCCCCGCCGCGTTCACCGAGAAGAAGCCGCCGGTCGTCAACATGCCCGACGGCAAGAACGAGCCCCGCCCGGCCCCGTTCTTCTGCGCCGGCCACTCCTACCTGCCCAACGGCATGCTCGGCGTGTTCGGCGGCAACCTCGGCGGCAACGGAGGCACCGGCGCCAAGCTGTCGCTGGTCTTCGACCCCTGGGCGGAGGAGTGGTACCTGAACAAGGACATGGCCGTGGGCCGCTGGTACCCGAGCGTGGTCACCGGCGCGGACGGCCGTCAGGTGATCATGTCCGGCCAGTCGGAGCTCGGCTGGGGCACCCCCACCCCGGTCGTCGAGCGGTTCCCCGCCGCGGCCCACCCGGTGCCCTTCGAGAAATCGGTCAAGCCGGTCGGCTGGGGGGTGGACAAGCTGGCGACCGAAGCCCCGTTCAAGTGGGACTATCCCCACCTGTTCTCGCTGCGCGACGGGAAGATCTACGGTCTCGGCCGCTCCGTGGACCAGCAGTGGCTCTTCGACACCGTGGCCGACACCAAGACCGACCTGCCGGACCGACCGGACGTCAACAAGGCCAAGCCCGGCCCGGACGGCGGGGAGTGGAGGCGCAACTACGGCTCGGCGGTCCCCCTGCCGGCCGGCTTCCGGGGCCCCGACTCGGTCCTGGTCCTCGGCGGCGACCGCGACGACCCGAACACCTACCGTCTGGCCGGCGGCAAGTGGAACACCGAGAAGCCCCGCGCCTTCGGCCGCACCCAGGACGACACCCTGCTCCTGCCGAACGGCAACCTGCTCACGGTCAACGGCGCCTTCGACATCCGCAACTACGGCAACGGGCCGTACAACCCCAACGCCGACCTCAAGTACCGCCAGACCGAACTGCGCGACGAGAACGGTGACTGGAAGCTCGGCCCCGTCCAGCGACTGCCCCGCGGCTACCACTCCAACGCCGTGGTCCTCCCGGACGGCCGCATCATGATCACGGGTGATGAACTCCAGCAGCTCGCCAACGACCCCGACATCACCGACAGGAACAACGGCAGCATCGAGATCTACGAGCCGGCGTACCTCCACCAGGGCAGCCGTCCCTCGCTCGGCCTGGTCCTGAACCCCAGCGTCGGCTACGACGAGAAGATCACGGTCAGCACCAGCACGCCCAACGAGGTCACCCGCGCCGTACTGCTGGCCCCGACCACCGCGACCCACTCGATCAACACCAGCCAGCGTCACCTCGAACTGCGCATCAAGGGTCGCAGCGGCAACTTCCTGGAGCTCCAGGCCCCGCCGAACGCCGCCGCGGCCCCGCCCGGCTACTACATGGTCTTCCTCCTCAACGAGGAGGGAGCCCCCAGCAAGGCGGGCTGGGTCCAGCTCAAGCCCGCGGAGGCCGCCGCCACGGGTGGTGCCGGCGCCGCCAAGGCCGAGGCGGCCGGCGACTGACACCCGTCCCCACCAGGGCGGACCCCCAGCCCGGTCCCCGCGGTACGGGGGCACGGCTGGGGGCTCGCCGCCGCGATCCCCGGCGGGACGCCGTCCCGGCGGGGATCGCGCACGGGGAGCGTCCCCGCGTGGTCCGGGTCGAGCGTGTGGATACATCGAGCTGACCGGCGTGTTCGGCCGTCCCCGGAAACGCGCGTCCGTTGCTAGTCCTCGTAGTGGCCGAGGCGGTCCGCGGCGTAGTCGTCGAAGGCCTGCTCGATCTCCTCCGCGGTGCTCATCACGAACGGGCCGCTGCGGAAGACCGGTTCGCGGATCGGCTCACCGCTGAGGAAGAGGAAGTCCGCCCCGATCGGGCCCCCCTCGATGCGGACGGTGTCGCCCTCGTCCCCGAGGACGGCCAGCTCGCCGTCCGTGACCTCCGCCGCGGCGACGCGACCGCTTCCGGACAGGACGTACACGCCCGCGTTGCGGCCCTGCGGTACGGGCAGTCGCGCGCTCTCGCCCGGGGCGACGGAGGCGTGGACGACGGTCACCGGGACCTGCGTCTCGAACGGGCCGGTGACGCCGAGGGCGCTGCCCGCGATCACCTTGAACCAGGACCCTTCGAGCGTCCGGACCACCGGGATCTCCTGCGCGGTGCGGTTCTGCGTGCGCGGGCGCAGACCCTTGAGCGCGGCCGGCAGGTTCACCCAGACCTGGAGGTTGTGCTGCAGTCCGCCCGTCGTGCGGAAGGCGTCGGTCGGCTGCGCGGAGTGCACCACGCCGGCGCCGGCGGTCAGCCACTGGACGCCGCCCGGCCGGACGGTGCCGCGGCCGCCGGCGGAGTCGGCGTACTCGATGTCGCCCTCCAGGACGTAGGTCATGGTTTCGAAGCCGCGGTGCGGGCGGTCGGGGGCGCCCTTGGGTTCGCCCGGGCCGAGGTCCACCGGCCCGACCTGGTGGAGCATCAGGAACGGGTCGAGCTGGGGGATCTGCGGCGTGGGGAAGGGCCGCCGGACCGGGAACCCCTCGCCCTCCAGGGTGTGGAGGGGCTGCAGGACATCGGCCACCGCGCGGGTCGCGGCGGTGGTGGCGGCAGCGGTGCCGAGGGCGGAACCCAGCGTGGTCATGATGCCTTCTCTCGTCGTTCGAGGTCGTCGTCTTCCCAGTGAGATGAACTATACAGTTCAGTTCAGTTTTGCGCCAGGAGTCCGCCCGGACCCTTAACTGACAGATACCGGCCACCGCGATTGTCGGCGCCCCGCGAGCGCGGACAGACTCCTTCCCGTCGCACCGACGCATCACCCCGTAACTCGCAGGGGCGTGCCGCCACCGGCATTCGCTGCGCATGTCACCTTTGCGGAAGGACAGTTCATGCCCGAGCTCAAGATCCTCGCCATTTCCGGCAGCCTGCGCAGCGGCTCGTTCAACAGCGCCCTCGTCCGCGCCGCGCAGAAGTACGCCCCCGGCGACCTGAACATCGAGATCTACGAGGGCTTGCGCGACATCCCGCTCTACGACGAGGACCTGGACGTCGACCCGGCCCCGGCCGCCGTCGCCGACCTGCGCCGCCGCATCATCGAGGCCGACGGGATCTTCATCGCCACCCCCGAGTACAACTACGGGATCCCGGGTGTCCTGAAGAACGCCCTGGACTGGGCGAGCCGTCCGGCCTTCGACTCCTCCCTGACCGGGAAGCCGATCGCGATCGCCGGCGCCGCCCCGACCAACTTCGGCACCGTCCGCGCGCAGCTGGCCCTGCGCCAGACGTTCCTGTGGACGGACTCCAGGGTCGTCGGCAAGCCCGAGCTGCAGATCTTCCGCGCCCACGAGCGCTTCGACGAGGCCGGCAACCTGACGGACGAAACGGCCGTCGAGATCCTCCAGCAGCTGCTCGACGCGCTCGGCACGAAGATCCGCGAGACCCGAGCCCTGGCCAACGGCACCGTCTGACCCGACCGTTCACCCTGCCTGACGCCCCAACGCACCACACCCCCCACACCCCCCACACCCCACCCCCCCCCACGCCTGCCACATCCGATACACCCGACACGTCCGCCACACCCCACCCCCCACGCTCCACCCGACGGTCGGGAGTGACCCGCTCCCGCCGTCCCCCTCTCCGAAGGGCCGCCCACCCCCCCGTGGCGGCCCTTCGGTGCGTCCCGGTCCTGATCCGCCCCGGCCCGCGTGGAGGTGACGAAGCCTGCACGGAGGGGTGCGCCGTCCCCGCGGCCCCTTGCGAGGATCGGCCCATGCGTGCAGCCTTCATCGAAGAACTGGGTCCCGCCGAGAACATCCGCTACGGCGAGATGGCCCCTCCGGTCCCCGGTCCCACGGACGTCCTCGTCGAGGTCGAGGCGGTGTCCGTGAACCCGGTGGACACCTTCGTGCGGTCCGGACTCTTCCGCACCCCCGTCGAGTTCCCGTTCGCCGTCAGCCGTGACCTCGTGGGCACCGTCGTCTCCGCCGGCCCCGGTGCCCCCGGGTTCGCCGTCGGCGACCGCGTCTGGTGCAACAGCCTCGGTCACGGCGGCCGCCAGGGCGCCGCCGCCGAGCAGGCCGTCGTCCCCGTCGACCGGCTCTACCACCTGCCGCCCGGCGTGGACGCGGCCGAAGCCGTCGCCGTCGTGCATCCCGCCGGCACCGCCTACCTCGCCCTGTTCACCCACGGCCGGGTCCGCCCCGGCGAGACCGTCCTCGTCGCCGGCGCCGCCGGGAACGTGGGCGGTGCCCTGGTCACCATGGCCGTCGAGGCCGGAGCACGGGTCCTCGCCACCGCCGCCGCCCGCGACGCCGAGTACTGCCGTTCCCTCGGTGCGGCCGAGGTCCTCGACTACGAGGACCCCGCGCTCGGGGAGCGGATCCGCGAGGCCGCCCCGCAGGGGATCGACGTCCACATCGACACCTCCGGCACGAACGACCTCACCACCGCGGTCGAGGTCCTGGCCCCACGCGGACGCATCGTCCTCCTGGCCGGCGCCCGCTCCCGGCCGGTACTGCCCGCCGGCCCGCTCTACATGAAGGACGGCGCGGTCGTCGGCTTCGTCATCTCGCACGCCACCACCGCCGAACTCGCCGAGGCAGCCGTCGCGATCAACCGCCTGATGGCGAACGGCCGGCTGCGCGCCCGTTCCGTCGAACGGGCCCCCTTGTCCGACGCCGCACGCACCCACCAACGCATCGAGGCCGGCGAACTGCACGGCAGCCGCGTCGTCCTGCTGCCCAAGGAGTCCTGAGCGCCGGGCCGTCGGGGCCGCGCAGCCCGCACGCACCGCGCTCCCCGCCGACCTGACGGACTGGCGGACACCCGCCGCGGCACCCTCTCGGTGACTGCCAGACTCCCCGCATGGACGATTTCCCGGAGACCTCGGCCGAACCGCGGAAACCCTGGGTCAGCTTCGCCCTCCTCGGCACCGTACAGCTCCTGCTGAACGCCTCGGTGTCGGTGACCTTCGCCGCCGGTCCGGCCATGCAACGCGAACTCGGCCTCAGCCGCATCGACCTCATCCTGGCCAGCGCCGCGTACGGGATTTCGTTCAGCGGACTCCTGCTCCTCGGTGGCCGCCTCACCGACCGCTTCGGCCGGCTTCGTTCCTTCTCCTGGGGAACCGCCCTCTTCGCCGCGGCCTCGCTGGCCGCGGCCCTGGCCCCCGCCTCCCACACCGTGCTCGCCGCCCGCTTCCTCCAGGGCTGTGGTGCGGCCCTCGCGGCCCCGGCGGCACTGGCCCTGCTCCGGGCCGTCTTCCCCGAGGGCCGGGCCCGGGCCCTCGCCCTCGCCCGCTGGGGGCTGCTGAGCAGCCTCGGAGCCGCCGTCGGCATCGTGGCCAGCGGGGCGCTGTCGACCTGGGCGAACTGGCGGTGGTGCTTCGGCGCCCTCGCCGCCGCGGCCGTCGCCGCCCTGGCCTGCACCGCCCGCGCCCTGCCGGCCGTGCCGACGCCCGCGCCCGTGCGCGTCCCCGTCGACCTGCTGGGCGCCGTGCTCGGCACCTCGGCCCTGTCCACCCTCGGCTACGGCTTCGTCATGGTCGGCCCGCACGGCTGGGCCGCCACCGCGGTCCTCGGCCCGTTGGCCCTCGGCGCCGTACTGCTCGCCGCCTTCGCCGCCGCCCAGCGGCGGGTGTCCGCGCCGCTGCTGCCGCCCGGCTTCCTCGCCTCCCGCTACCGGGCCACCGCCCTGGTGTGCGCGCTGCTCGGCCCCGCCATCGGCGCGGGAACCGCCTTCCTGCTCGCCCTCTACCTGCAGCAGCTACGCGGCTACTCGGCGCTGGAGAACGCCCTGGCCTTCGTCCCGTACAGCGCGGTCCTCCTCGGCATCGGGTTCGTCGCCGGGCGGATCGTCGCCCGTCACGGGGTGCGCGCGGTCGCCGTGGGCGGGCTGGCCGTCATCGCCTGCGGCCTGTTCCTCATCGGCGCCGTCGGGCTCCGCACCGATGCGCCGGTGCCGGTGCTGGCGGGCCTGGTCGTCCTGTCGGCCGGGAACGGCGCGCTGATGTCCGCCGCGGTCGTGGGTGCGGTCGCCGGTGTCGGGGAGGGGCAGTCCGCCCTCGCCGGGGCGGTGGTCAACACGGCGATCCTGGCCGGGCCGACCGTCAGCCTCGCCCTGATCAGCTCGGCCGCCGACGCCCGTACGGCCACGCTGCTCGCCGCCGGCGACCCGCACGCGGCAACGGGCGGCTACGCCTTCGCCTTCGAGGCGGCCTGCGCGGTCTTCGTGCTGGCCGTCGCCCTCGCCGGGTACGGGCTCTCCCCGAACCGCCGGACCCGAACCGCCGAGCCGGCCGCCGAACGCCAGCCGCAGCGCTCCTCCACCCCGGCCTGACCGAGCGGGCCGGGGTGGGGGGCACGGGGTCCGGCACCCGTACCGCGGTACGACCCCCGTGCGACCGCGCGACCGTCCGGACCCCCTTGACGCCCCGCCGTGCCAGGTGGACGCTCCCGCGGTCCCGATCCACACGGTTGCAGCTGGGGGGCCGCCATGCCGGAGCAGTCAGTCGAGTCCGTACAGACGGCGGGAGAGCTGCGCGCGCAGCTCGCGGAGCAGGGCGCGCGCTGGTCGGTGACGGAGCACCTCGCCGACGACGCGGCCGTGCCGCGCCCCGCGCTCGGCCTGGAGCCGGGGGCGAACCTGACGACCGCCGCGGACGCCGGGACCGTCGACCTGCGCGCCCTCCTCGGCCGCCCGAGCGGCAACCCGCACCTGACCCGCCGCCGCGCCGCACACGGCCTGCTGCCCGGGACGCCCGCCGCCGCGGCCGGCCCGTCCGGCACCCCCCGGCCCGCCGCCGTCGACTGGCGCAACCGTTGGGGATCGCCCTGGATCACCAAGGTCAAGGACCAGAACCCGTGCGGCTCCTGCTGGGCGTTCGGCGCCGCCGGCCTGGTGGAGTCGATGGCCCGGATCGAGCACGGCGTGTGGGCGGAGCGCTCCGAGGGCGACGTGCACGACGGGCTGCGCTTCACCTGCGGCCAGGGCTCCAACCCCGAGACGGCCCTCGACTGGATCCGGGCCAACGGCGGGCTCGCCGACCCGGACTGTTGGCCGTACTCCCCGCCCCCGGCGTCCGTGCCCGCCGACCGCCGCGACGCCTGGCGCGCCGAGTACACCCCCAGCTGGGACCGGTCCGGCCGGACCGTCCGGATCGGGGACTACGTCCGCCTCGGCGACGTGGAGCAGCAGAAGGTCTGGCTCGACACCGTCGGCCCGCTCACCGCCTGCTTCGACGTGTACGACGACTTCTTCGGCCTCGGCTCCGGGGTCTACCACCGCACCAGCGACCGTTTCGCCGGCGGCCACTGCGTTCTGATCACCGGCTACGACGACGCCGCCGGCTGCTGGCTGTTCAAGAACTCCTGGGGCACCGGTTACCACGTCGGCGGCCACGGCCGGATCGCCTACGGCGAGGTCCGCATCGACCACTGGGCCAAGTGCGGGCTGCGCGGCACGAACGTCGACCCGTGGACCAGGCGCCGCCTGCACTCCGGCAACGTGTACGAAAGCGGCAACGGCCGCGCCCACCGCAACTTCGAGATGCTCGCCACGACCGCCGGCGGCCGCCTCCAGCACTGGTGGCGCGAGGGCGACGCCCCCTTCCCGTGGGCCCGTGCCGCCGTCTTCGCCGCCGACGCCTCCGGCCAGCCCGCCTTCACCGGCACCACCTACAACCGCAACATGGAGTCCGTGCACGTGACCACCGGCGGCCGGCTGCGCCACTGGTACTTCGAGCAGTCCGCGGGCACCTGGCGCGACGGCGGCGCCTTCGGCCCGGGCGACGCGGCCGTCGGCTCCACGCCCGCGTTCATCCAGAGCGACTACGGCAAGCCGGGCAACTTCGAAGTCGTCGTGCGCACCGCCGACGGCCGCCTGGGCCACTGGTGGCGGATCAACGGAGCGCCCTGGACCTGGAACGACGGCGGCCGTTTCGCCTCCGGCATCGCCCACTTCGGGCCCGCCCTGGTGCAGACCCGCAGCCGCCACCTCGACCTCGTCGCCACCCGTACGGACGGCCGGATGCAGCTGTGGTGGCGCGACGACCAGAACGGCTTCGTCTGGCGCCCCGGGGAAGTCTTCGGCAACGCGGTCACCTCGGCGCCCTGCCTGATCGAGGGGCAGTTCGGGGCCGCCGACGAGGACACCGCCGGGAACTACGAGCTCTGCGTGGCCGTGGCCGGCGGGCGCGTCGAGCACTGGTGGCGGGGCAACGCGGCCGGCGGGGCCTGGCGGCGCAGCGCCGAGTTCGGGCACGACGTCGTGGCCGTCACCGGGATGCTGCAGGGCAGCTTCGGGTTCAACCTGGAGGTCGTCGTCCTGCGCACCGACCGGCGGCTCCAGCACTACTGGCGGGACGGCGCGGGCTGGCACGAGGGGCCGGTGATCGGCCCCGCCTGAACCGGGAGGGAGGCGGCCACGGGTGGAGGTGCGCAGGCTGGTCCTGGGTGCGGGCGAGTCGTACGAGGTGCGGCTCGCCGGGCGCGGGGCCCGCGGCTACGTGTGGACCTGGCAGGTCACGGGCGACGCGGACGCCGTCGCGGTGGACGCGGCCCCGAGCCCGCCCGCGGCGCTGCCGCCGGGCACCGCGCCGGAGCTGGTCTACAGGGTGCGGGGGACCTGCGCGGGCGGGCGGGCCCGGATCCGCTTCGCGCAGATCCGCCCGCCCTACCCGCAGGAGGCCCCGTACGACGAGCTCGTCCTGGAGGTGGAGGTCACCGCCGGGCGGCCCGGCGGGGCGTGAGCGCCCAGTGCTGTACGGACTCCAGCGGGCCGCGGTCGAAGCGGCGCAGCCACAGCCACGACCCGGCGGCCAGGGCCAGCGACACGGCCGCCCACAGGCCCATCACCCACCAGGGGCCGGACCCGGCGAACCGCTCGGTGAGGCCCAGGCCGACGCCGTAGCAGAGCAGCACGCACAGGAGGTTCTGGCCGACGTAGGCGGACAGGGCGGTGCGGCCGACGTTCCCGAGGGCGGCGGCCCCGGGCAGCAGATGGCGGTCCAGGGCCCAGCCGATCAGGCCGATGTAGCCGACGGCGACGAGCGGGGCGACCACGTAGCGGCCGAGCACGAAGAAGTCGGAGCCGCCGAGCGCGGCCGCGGTGCCGAGCGGCAGGCCGACGCCCAGGCCCCAGCCGGCCATCCGGGCCCGGATCCGGCGCCCGGCACCGGTCGGGGCGAAGGCGCCCGCCCGGTGGAGGCGTACGCCGAGCAGGAAGAGGAAGACCAGCAGTCCGAAGGAGAAGACGGGCTCGATGCGCAGGACGAGGGCGTGGTCGAGGCGGAAGAGGATCTGGGCGGCCCAACTGCCGTCGGCGTAGAGGCGGACGGCGTCCGGGTCCGGGACCCCGGACCCGTCGTCGGGCCCGACGAGGTCGCCGAGGGTCACCAGGCCGACGAGGGCAAGGTGCACGCTCGCGGCCGTCCACAGGGCCGCGCGCCGCACCCGCTCGGAGCGGGCCAGCAGCCACGCCACCAGCAGGGCGGTGACCGCGTACCCCATGAGCACGTCCCAGGCGAAGACCAGGAGGAAGTGGACGGTCCCCTCCAGGAAGAGGAACGCCGCCCGGCGGGGGTAGCGGCCGGGCCAGGGCTGTCCGCGGCGCGCAGCGGAGTCGAACTGGATGGCCAGCCCCACGCCGAACAGGATGGTCAGCAAGGACAGGAACTTGCCGTCGGCGAGGAAGCGGAAGACGAACTCGGCGATGGTGGCCGGGCCCGGCTCGGCAACCGGATCGGGCAGGTCCAGGCGCCCCTGGAGGACGCTCCACTCGGAGCCGGGCGAGGTGAAGATCCAGACGTTGGTCATGAGCGTGCCGAGGACGGCGGCACCGCGCAGGACGTCGAGGAGCGGGATCCGGTCCCCGACCGTGGCCGGGCGCGGGCGCGGGCGCGTGGCCGTGCCCGTGGTGGATGTCGCGGCGGTCGCCGGGGCCTCGGGCGTGGATGCGGTCGGGGCCGCGGTCGCCTGCCGGGTGGCGGTCTCCCGGGGGTCGGGAGGGTCGGGGCGGGTGTTGAGGGCCATGCGTTTCAGCGTCCCGGCGCGTACGGGCCGTCTCGTCCTGCGGGCGGACGAAGCCGGTGTACATCCTTCGATGCAGCGGACGGCGCGGCGGTCCGCATCCCGGACGGCACGAGCGGGTGCCCCCCTCATGTATCTAACCTGTTGCCCATGGCCGCTCCCGCCCCCGCGTCTTCCCCGGCCCTGCCGCACACCCCCCTCGGGGCCCTCCCGGACGAAGTCCGGGACGGCGCGGGCCACGTGGGCCGCGCCGGCGCACTGGTCCGGGGGACGGCCCGGTGACCGGCCCCGCGCCGCGCGGGACGGCGGCGAAGGCCCCCCTGCCGAAGGACCCGCAGGACCCGCAGCAAGCGCACGACGCGCAGCAAACGGACGACCCGCAGGTCCGGCAGGTCCGGCAGGACGTGCAGGATCCGCCGGGCGGGCGGCGGGCCGCGGCCGTCTGGTCGATCGGCGTCGCCGTCTACTTCGTCGCGGTGATCTTCCGTACCAGTCTGGGCGTGGCCGGGCTGGAGGCCGCGGACCGCTTCCACGTGAACGCCTCCGCCCTGTCGACGTTCTCCCTGCTCCAGCTGCTCGTCTACGCCGGCATGCAGATACCCGTCGGCTTGATGGTGGACCGCCTCGGCACCAAGCGGGTGCTGGTCCTCGGTGCGGTCCTCTTCACCACCGGCCAACTCGGCTTCGCGCTGGCCCCTTCGTACGGCACGGCGCTCGCCGCCCGCGCTCTGCTGGGCTGCGGGGACGCGATGACCTTCATCTCCGTCCTGCGGCTGGGCACCCGATGGTTCCCGGCCCGGCGCGGACCGCTCATCGCGCAGCTGGCCGGCCTGGTCGGCATGGCCGGCAACCTGGTTTCGACCCTGGTCCTCGCCCCCGTCCTGCACGGCCTCGGCTGGGTCCCGGCGTTCGCGGGGAGTGCGGCCGCGGGCCTGCTGGTGCTCGTCCCGCTGGTGCTGTTCCTCCGGGACCACCCGGAGGGCTGCGAACCGCCGCCCCCGCCCCGGCCCGCCGCGGGCGGCGGCGGCTTCGTACGCCGGCAGATCCGCGACTCCTGGCGGGAGCCCGGCACCCGCCTGGGCCTGTGGGTGCACTTCACCACCCAGTTCCCGGCGATGGTGTTCCTGCTGCTGTGGGGCATGCCCTTCCTGGTCGAGGCGCAGGGGCTGCCGCGGACCACCGCGGCCGGGCTGCTGACCCTCGTGGTCGCCTCGCACATGGCCTTCGGCCTGGTCTACGGCCAGATCATCGGCCGCAGGCAGGGCGCCCGGATCCCGCTGGCCCTGGGCACCGTCGGGCTGACGGCCGCGCTGTGGGCCGCGGTCCTGATCTTCCCGGGCGAGCGGGCGCCGGGGTGGCTGCTCGTGACGCTGTGCGTGGTGCTGGGCACCTGCGGGCCGGCCTCGATGATCGGCTTCGACTTCGCCCGGCCCGCCAACCCGCCCGAACGGCAGGGCACCGCCTCCGGCATCACCAACATGGGCGGCTTCCTCGCCTCCATGACCACCCTGCTGACGGTCGGCGTGCTGCTGGACGCCACCGGCGGCGACTACCGGATCGCGTTCTCCTCGGTCTTCGCCGTGGAGCTCCTCGGCCTGGCCCAGATCCTCCGCCTGCGCGGCCGTACCCTCGTCCGGGAGCGCGAGCGCGAAGCCGGACTCCCGCTCCCGCACCCGGCCCGTACGGGCCCGGGCCCGGGCCCGTGACCGCGGGGGCGGGTGGAACGCGCCCGCGGCGGGCGCCCCTGCGGCCCCTGCGGTGCGTTCCGGTACACCGATCGGAGGGGCGGGGCAGACCCCCGTCCTCCCCGCCCCGCACCGGCGGCACCGGCAACCGGCCGGTGCTGCCGAGCCTAGGGCCGGGCGGAGCCCACGGCTGTGCGCTCCGCGCAGACATCGTTGACGACGAGGAGCAGCCCTCCCCGGTCCTCGGCGGCGCCCACGCAGGCGCCGCCCCGGCCACTACGGCCGGGGCGGCGGCCCTACGGCGTGACGGAGAAGGCCGCCAGGATCGCGGCCGCGAGCTCCGCGTCGCCGTCGATCTTCACCTGGTCGGCCACCGCGTGCGGGCGCACCCGGCCCGCCGCCAGCCGTACGTACGTCTGCCAGTCCATCGCCAGCGTCACCGCGGGCCCGAGCGAGGGCGTCGAGTCGATCGTCCCGTGCCCCGAACCGTCCACGCGGACCGTCCGCAGGAACTCCACCGGCCCGTGGACGTCGATGACCACCGTCGAGTGCGCGGGCGCCCCCGCGTGCTTGGCGACCACCTTCGGCAACCCGGCGAGCAGGATGTCCCGCGCCACGAACGCCCCCGGCGAGTCCCAGTTCCCCGGCACGCCGAGCGCCGCCCGAAGGTCCTGCTCGTGGATCCACACGTCGAACGCCCGCAGCCGGAGCGCGAATTCCAAGGTCACCTGGTTGCCGAGCGGCCCGCGCACCATCGTCGACGGGTCCCGCTTCTCGTTGCGCAGCTGCCGCGCACGCCGGATGACCGTGTACTCCAGCTCCGAGGTCATCTCCGGCGCGGTGTGGTGCCGGCGGACGTCAACCTGGACCTCCATGTACCGGGTGAACTCGTCCACCACGTGCCGCAGGTCCCGTGGCAGCGTGTGGATGGGCCGGGGATCCCCGAGCATCTCGGTCTCGATGCCGATGATGTGCGACACCACGTCGCGGACCGACCAGCCGGGGCACGGGGTGGCGCGGTTCCACTCGCCCTCCGTCAGGGGGAGGACCAGCTCGGATATCGCCTCGATGGAGTGCGTCCACGCGTCGGCATAGGGCTGGAGGCTGGGATGCGGATGGACGGTCAACGGGACCCCTCGCGTGCTGTTCGGCGGTGCCTTGTCTGGAAGCGTGTGGACGGTTTCCCAAACTACGCTGCCGGTGAGTACCCCGGCAGTGCTTTCGTGTGACGATCGTAGGCCGAGTTGACGGCTTGAACACCAGGATGGTGGTAGTGTGCGCGCCTCGCTGATCCAAATCGCGGTGACCGACGGGGAGTCGGTGGCCCGCCGACGGGCCCGGGCAGCCGATCTCGTACGGGAACAGGCCGGTTCGGACCTCGTCGTCCTGCCCGAGCTGTGGACCGTGGGCGCCTTCGCCTACGAGCTGTTCGAGACCGAGGCCGAACCCCTCGACGGCCCCACCTTCGAGGCCATGTCCAAGGCGGCGAGCGACGTCGGGGTCTGGCTGCACGCCGGCTCGGTCGTCGAGCGCGCCGGCGACGGCTCGCTCTACAACACCGCCCTCGTCATCTCCCCGGCGGGAGAGTTGGCCGCGAGCTACCGCAAGATCCACCGTTTCGGCTTCGACCAGGGCGAGGCCGTCATGATGACCCCCGGCGACTCCCTGACCACCGTGGCCCTGCCGGAGCAGACCCTCGGCATCGCCACCTGCTACGACCTGCGCTTCCCCGAGCTCTTCCGCGGCCTGGTCGACGTCGGGGCCACCACGATGGTCGTCGCCGCGGGCTGGCCCGCCCGCCGCCGTGAGCACTGGACCCTGCTGAACCGGGCGCGCGCCGTCGAGGACCAGTCGTACGTCCTCGCCTGCAGCCTCGCCGGCACCCACGCCGGGGTCGAGCAGGCCGGGCACAGCCTGGCCGTGGACCCGTGGGGGGAGGTCCTGGCCGAGGCGGGCCCCGGCGAGGAGGTCCTCACCGTCGAGCTGGACCCGGCGAAGGTCGCCGAGACCCGCGAACAGTTCCCCGCCCTGAAGGACCGCGTGCTGGGCATGCACCCCCCGACCCGCTGACCCGCCCTGCCGGCCCGGAGGAGCCCGCCGCCGGGGCGGGCTCCCCGGGGCGGGGCGGGGAAGCCGTGGGGATAGGTTTCGTCCCATGCCCCAGCTGCTCTACGTGACGGACCTCTCCTACCCGGCCCGTGGCCGCCGCTACGGCGACGAGGACGTCTTCCTCACCTCGCGCCTGCGCACCCGCTTCGAGCTGGCCCTGTGCCATCCCGAGGACGCGGAGGCCCTCATGCCGAGGGGCTTCGACGCGGTCGTCGTCCGCAACAGCGGGCCCGTCCTGCACTACCAGGAGGCCTACGACTCCTTCCGCGCGGCCGCCCTCGCCACCGGAACCCGCGTCTACAACCCGCTCACCGGCCGCGGCGACATGGCGGGCAAGCAGTACCTCCTGGACCTGACCGCCGCCGGCTACCCGGTGATCCCCACGGTCGACGATGCGGCGCACCTCGACCGGCTGCCGCAGGCCCCGACCTACGCGGTGAAGCCCAAGCAGGGCGCGGACTCCATCGGCCTCACCTTCACCCCGGACCCGTCCGGCCCCGCCGGCGAGGTCCTCATCCAGCCGCGCGTCGACTTCGCGTACGAGGTGTCCTTCACCTACGTCGACGACACCTTCCAATACGCCCTGTACACCCCCGACCCGACCCGCCGCTGGGAGCTGGCCCCGTACGAGCCGACGGCGGCGGACCTCGCCTTCGCGGCGTCCTTCATCAGCTGGAACACCCTGTCCCACGGCATCCAGCGGGTGGACGCCTGCCGCGCCCCCTCGGGCGCACTCCTCCTGGTCGAACTGGAGGACCTGAACCCGTACCTCTCCCTCGACCTGCTGCCGGTCGAGGCCCAGGACCGCTTCGTGGACGCCCTCACCGCGTCCCTCCGCTCCTTCCTCGAAGCCTGATGTCACAGGGGGGTGCGAGGCTCCCCCCATGGACGAGCAGATGGACAACCAGACCTTCTGGACCCTGATCGAGGCCGCCCGCGCGGAGGCCGCACCGGACGGGGTGGCGGAGCGTGCCGCCCAGTTGCTGGCCCTGCGGCCGCCGGCCGAGATAGCCGCGGCCCAGCAGGTGCTGTGGGACCTCCTCGCCGAGTCGTACCGCAGCCCGCTGTGGGCCGCCGCGTACCTGATCAACGGCGGCTGCTCGGACGACGGCTTCGACTACTTCCGCGGTTGGCTGCTGACCCAGGGCGAGGCCGTCTTCGCCGCGGCCCTCGCCGACCCGGACTCCCTCGCCGGCCACCCCGCGGTGCGCGAGGCGGCGCAGGACGGCCCGGAACTGGAGGACGAGGCTGCCCTCGCCCTCGCCTGGACCGCGTACGAGCAGGCCACGGGCCGGGAACTCCCCTCGGACTCCTTCACGATCAGCTACCCGCCCCTGGACCCGGCCTGGGCCTTCGACTTCGACGACACGGCCGAGCTCGCCGCCCGCCTCCCCCGCCTGACCGCCCTGTTCGCCTCCTAGAGCCCGCTGGTGTCGAGCTCCGGGCCGAACGGCTCGGGCAACCGCACCGGCGTCCCGAACGAGTGCGGCCCGTCGACCTCGGGCGCACGTTCGGGATAAATGCCCTCGCTGTGGTCGATGGGCCCGTGTGCGGCCGTCATACCGGACGCCTCCTTCGCTCCCCGCGGCCGGAGCCGCACGGCGACACCGGTTCCGTGTCGCCACCCCTGGGAGTGGATATGCCCTGGGCACGTGTGTTGATCCGGCGTTCATACGTGAATGGCATGCTTGAAGCATGAACGATGCCGCCCCGGCGCAGACTCCCGCGCCCGCGCCCCGCCGTGCCCGTGTCCGTGCCCCCGAGCTGATCGGCAAGGGTGGCTGGATCAACACCGGCGGGAAGGACCTGAAGCTCGCCGACTTCCGGGGTCGCACATTGATCCTCGATTTTTGAAAATAGACAACAGAGCACTGAACTCTTCGCCACACTGAGTGTGTGCACCAAGACACGATCTGTGATCTGTACCTCCGGCTGTCCCTCGACAGGGATGGCAAGACCGCAATCGAACGGCAGGAAGCCGACTGCCGTGCCTGGGCCGAACGCAACGGACTGATCGTCCGCAAGGTCCACATAGACAGAGGGCGCTCCGGCTACAAGACCGTTGAGCGCAAAGGCTTCGACGCCGCGCTGGCGGCCGTCACAGCGGGCGTCGTCGGCACGCTGATCGTCTGGAAACTGGACCGCCTCTCCCGCAAGGGCATCGGCCAGGTGGGCAAGGTGCTGGACGACATCGAGAAGGCTGGCGGCCGCCTCGTCTCAGTCCTGGACGGTCTCGATACTTCGAACGACTCGGCGCGCATGGTCGTCGCGATGCTGGCTGAGCTCGCCCGGTCCGAGTCGAAGAACCTCGGCACGCGTGTCGGTCATGCGAAGCGCTACCTCCGCAGCAAAGGGCAGTGGATCGGCGGACAGCCCCCGTACGGACTACTCATCGATGCGCAGACCAAGAAACTGGTCCATGACCCGGAGCACGCCGTCTACGCCCGCCTGATCGCGGATGAAGCACTCGCTGGGACATCGTTGGTCAAGATCGCCCGACTCCTCAACGAGTACGAGATCCTGTCGCCCAGGGGTGGTCAGTGGAACGCGGCCAGCATCATGCAGCTCCTTCGCTCCCCAGCGTTCGCCGGCCTGATGCCGGAGACCGAGAGCGTCGAGACGGATGACGGCGAGCGGAAGTACACCGGCAGGGTCTTCCCATACCGCGATCCCGAGACGCTGGACACCGTCGAGATCGGTGAGGGGATCATCACGGTCGGAGAGCGTGAACAGATCATCCGCACCCTGGAATCCAGAACGTTCGTCCACGCAGGAAAGCGGCGGCCGAAGCCCGAGGGGACGGCGCTGCTCACGGGACTCGTCTTCTGCGCGGTTCCCGGCTGTGGTCGCCGGATGCACCGTGTGGGCGGGAGCTATCAGTGCATGGCCCGCCGCGCGGGCAACCAGTGCATCGGAGCGTCGGCGTTGGCTGAGGCGGTGGACCAGTACGTGACGGAACAGTTCCTCACCAAGCTCCCGGCGCTCGAACCGGACGACCCGCTGCTTGTCGCGATCGCAGACCGCTGGGTGCACCGTGTGGATCCGGAGACCTTCGCGAAACGCGATGCCCTCACTGCGGAGATCCAGGACGAGGAAGCCCGCCTGGCTGATCTGGAGGATGCACGCTACGTGCGTGGCGAGTTCAGCGGCGCCGCAGCCGTGGAACGCTACAACCGGCTTTCAGGACGGCTGAGGGGACGTATCGACGGCCTTCGTGGTGATCTCCACAGGCTCCCTGTGCCGTCCGTGGACGTGTCTCCGATGCTCGATGGCGTCACCCTGCGCGAGGCATGGACGGACGCGACGAACGAAGACCGGCGCGAACGGCTGTCGCTCGCCATAGACCGCGTGGAGGTGAGCAAGGGGGTGCGTGGTCAGCGGATCATTCCCGAGCAGCGCATCCAGATCCATTGGGCGAAGCTGGCGGGCACCGACACTGCTCCCTGAGCACCACTGCAAGCACGCAGCGAACAGGCGTGACGAAGTGACGGAATGACGCTCTCACCCGGATACCCCTTATAGAAGTATTGTTTTTGTTTCTATGAGTGGATCAGAAGTAATCGTCATTCCGTCACTTCGTCACTCGGGATGTGCAAAGTTCAGGCGAAGTCCTCGCAGCGGCCCCGGCCTCAGCTCGAAAGACGGGCGCTGGGTGCGGCTCCGTTTTGGGTGGTTATTCCGCGCTGACCTGGAGGATTTCCCTCGGCAGGGGGCGAGGACGGCCCTGTTAAGCCCTTCTGAAGCCCACTGGACACCCCTTGAGTCCCGTGCTCGTCACCCTGACCAGGGCGGCGGGTGCGGGGCTTTGGCATCTCCCTGGTTTGTAGAAGTTCGTGCAAGTTGCTGGCAGGCGCGCGTGATCCGGCGCAAGCTCGTTCATGTTGATCGCCGCCCAAGCGACCGGAGGACACCATGGCGTTGCACCGGCTTGGCAAGGACCCCGAGAGTCCCAACAACGGTTCCCCTACCGTCTACTTGGACGACGAGACCGGGAGCTACATCCTGCAAGGGTGGCGTGTGACGGACGCGGAGCGGCTGGCTCAGATGGACATCCCGGCCCATGAGACCGTCATCGAGTTCCCGAGGCGCATGATGCAGTTCTTCCCGGAGGTGAACGGTGGCGACGGAGTCGATGTTTGAGGACCTGTTCCGCGCCGCGAAGCACAGCGCGTACCACCTGGAGATGAGGGACGCCTACGTCCTGGATCAGGACTACTCCGAGTGGACTTCGGGCAACCGATTCGACCCGGCGGAACGCTGGCCTTGGTGGGCCGAGCTGGTCTCCGCGTCCGTGGCCCGGGGGGTTGACGTCCGCCGGGCGCGCATCGTCTCCGAGCCGATCTCCCCGTATGTGCGCTACGAGTACGAGCTGACCAGCGGCCACAACATCAAGGCGGGTGAGTCCGTGCGCTGGCTCCCTCGCCGGGAGGCCTCTGCCCTCGCCCTCCCGGGCAACGACCTGTGGATCTTCGACGGCTCCTCGGTGCTCTTCAACCACTTCAACGGCAACGGGGAGATGACTGGTGAAGAGCTGGTCACCGATCCCGTTGTAGTGGAGATGTGCAGGTCCGCGTTCGCGGCTGTCTGGGAGCGGGCCACGCCGCACGAGGACTACCGGCCGGTCTGATCCGGAGCAGCCCAACGTGAGTTCATCGTCGAGTGTCCGGCAAGCCCGGGAGGCGCTGGGCAAGCGCCTGCGTGAGATCCGGAAGGACTCGGGTCTGACGGCGCGGGAACTTGCCTTCCGGGCCGGCTGGCACGAGAGCAAGTGCAGCCGCGTCGAGACTGGTCGTACTGCGCCATCCGACGACGATCTGCGCGTCTGGGCCCTGCACTGCGATGCCCAGGACCAACTGGCCGACCTGATCGCCACGGCACGCAACATCAACGGGGCCTACGTCGAGTGGCGGCGGATGGAGCGGTCCGGCCTTCGGCGTGCTCAGGAGTCGGTCCTCCCGCTGTGGGAACGCACTCGGAACTTCCGTGCCTACTCGTCCTGGCTGATCCCCGGCCCCTTCCAGACGCGCGCCTACATCGAGGCGCTTCTCAGGGCGATTCGTGACCGCCGGGAGCTGCCCGATGACCTGGAAGCAGCCGTCCAAGTCCGTGTGGACAAGCAGCGGATCTTGTACTCGGGGCCGCACCGCTTCGCCGTGCTCCTGGAGGAGAGCGTCCTACGCCACCGCATTGGCGGCGCTGACACCATGGCCGGTCAGCTCGGCCATCTCCTCTCCGTGGCAACACTGCCGAACGTCAGCCTTGGCGTGATCCCGCTGAGCGCAGACCGTACGGCCTTGTGGCCAGTAGAGGACTTCTGGGTCTTCGATGAGGCACAGGTCAACGTCGAGTTGGTCTATGCGTTCCTCACGATCACTCAACCCCATGAGATCAGCATGTACGCCCGCACCTTCGCCAACCTGGCAGAACTGGCCGTCTACGGTGCCCCGGCCCGCGCGCTGATCACAGCAGCCATCGACTCTCTCGGGTGATCGGGCGCAAGTCCGCGCAAGTTCGTTGAGGCCCGCTCCGTGCCGTTCCTAGCGTGGTCGTCAGACGACGACATGAGGAGCGGGGCCGTGAAGCCGATCACGTATGCGCAACCTCCGGTAGAGCTGCCGCTGCGGTCCGACCCGGAGCCCGCACCGGTCGCCGGCTGCGGAGTCTGCTCCGCCCTGGCCGCCCAGCGCAAGGACGCCCGCCTGGCGGGTGACGGCTCGACGGTCAGCGACTGCAACGTGGAACTGCGGAACCACCCGCACCCGGGCGTCGTCATGAGCGTGACAGCCGTACTCCGGTACGTGACGTACGTCATGCGCCGCCACCCCGGCGGAGACCACGGCAACCGCGCGGTGCCTGAACCCGGACTGCCGATGGACCTCCGAGCCGACCGGGAACGCGGACGTGTGCACCGACATGTGCATCCAGCACACCGGCCGGACCGGGCACATGACCTTCCTCCGGGAGTTCTCGGAAGTCGCCGTGGTGGAGCGCATGCCCTGAGCAGGCGCTTCGTACGGGCGTGACTGGGCGTTCATGCGCGGATGGCAAGCTTGAAGGATGAACGATGCTGCCCCGGCGCCCACCCCTGCGCCCGCGCCCCGACGCCGTGCCCGTGTCCGTGCCCCCGAGCTGATCGGCAAGGGCGGCTGGCTGAACACCGGAGGCAAAGAGCTGACCCTCGCTGACCTGCGAGGTAAGTGCGTTGTTGTAGATTTCTGGACGTTTTGCTGCATCAACTGTCTCCACGTCCTCGACGAGCTGCGCGAGCTGGAGGAGAAGCACCGCGACACCGTCGTGATCATCGGGGTCCACTCGCCGAAGTTCGTCCACGAGGCCGACCACGCGGCCGTCGTCGACGCCGTCGAGCGCTACGAGGTGCACCACCCGGTGCTGGACGACCCCGAGCTGGCCACCTGGAAGCAGTACGCCGTACGGGCCTGGCCCACCCTCGTCGTGATCGACCCCGAGGGGTACGTCGTCGCCCAGCACGCAGGCGAGGGGCACGCGCACGCCATCCAGCGCCTGGTCGAGGAGCTGGAGGCCGAGCACGAGGCCAAGGGCACCCTGCGCCGCGGCGACGGGCCGTACGTGGCGCCCGAGCCGGTGGCGGGCGAGCTGCGGTTCCCCGGGAAGGTGCTCGCCCTGCCCTCCGGGAACCTGCTCGTGTCGGACTCGACGCGGCACCGGCTCGTGGAGCTGGCCCCGGACGGGGAGACCGTCGTACGCCGCATCGGCAGCGGGGAGCGCGGCTTCGGGCCGGACGCCTTCAGCGAGCCGCAGGGCCTGGCGCTGCTCCCCGACGGGCGGGTCGTGGTCGCCGACACCGTCAACCACGCGCTGCGCACCTTCGACCCGGCCACCGGGGCCGTGGAGACCGTCGCCGGCACCGGCCGGCAGTGGTGGCAGGGCTCGCCGACGTCCGGACCGGCCCTGGAGGTGGACCTGTCCTCGCCGTGGGACGTGGCCTGGTGGCGGGGACGGGTGTGGATCGCCATGGCGGGCGTCCACCAGCTGTGGACGTGGGACCCGGAGACGGGGACCGTGGAGGTCGCCGCCGGCACGACCAACGAGGGTCTGCACGACGGGCCCGCACTGGAAGCCTGGCTGGCGCAGCCGTCCGGCCTCGCGGCGGCCGGGGACCGGCTGTGGATCGCCGACTCCGAGAACAGCGCCCTGCGTTACGTCGAGCCCGCCGCCGACGGTGACGGCGGCGCCGGCGGGTACGTGCTGCGGACCGCCGTCGGGACCGGGCTGTTCGACTTCGGGCACCGGGACGGCGACGCGGCGCAGGCGCTGCTCCAGCACCCGCTCGGGGTGACGGCCCTGCCCGACGGCTCGGTCGCGGTGTGCGACACGTACAACCACGCCCTGCGCCGTTTCGACCCGGCGACCGGCGGGGTCACCACGCTGGCCACCGACCTGCGGGAGCCGAGCGACGCCGTCCTCGTCGGTGAGGACATCGTGGTGGTGGAGTCGGCCCGGCACCGGCTGACCCGGCTGCGGCTGCCGGAGGAGGCGGTACGGGTGGACGCCGTCGCCCACCGCACCCAGCGTGCCGCGACCGAGGTGGCTCCGGGCACGCTCCGGCTCGACGTGGTCTTCCAGGCGCCGACCGGCCAGAAGCTCGACACCCGGTACGGGCCGTCGACGCGGCTGCTGGTGTCCGCGACCCCGCCGGAGCTGCTGCTGTCCGGGGAGGGCACGGGCACGGACCTGTTCCGGGAGCTGGAGCTCAACCCGGAGGTGGCCGAGGGCGTCCTGCACGTCTCGGCGATGGCGGCGTCCTGCGACGACGACCCGGCCAACGAGTACCCGGCCTGCCACGTGCACCAGCAGGACTGGGGCGTCCCGCTGACCCTCACCCCGGCCGGCACGACCCGCCTCCCCCTGGTCCTCGCCGGTCTCGACGCCTGACGGGCCCGGGAACGCAGAAGCCCCCGCGCACTGCGCGGGGGCGTTCTCGGTCCCCGGTCGGCCGGTCCGTCGGTCGGCCGGGGCGGGGGGTGGGGGCCGGGCTCAGGACTCCAGGAAGGCGACGAGGGCGTTCGCGAGGAGGTACGGGTCCTCCGCGCCGCACAGCTCGCGCGCGCTGTGCATCGACAGGATCGCGATGCCGATGTCCACGGTCTGGATGCCGTGCCGGGCGGCCGTGATCGGGCCGATCGTCGTCCCGCAGGGCATCGAGTTGTTCGATACGAACGTCTGCCACGGCACGCCGGCCCGCTCGCAGGCCGCGGCGAACACCGCCCGCCCGCTGCCGTCCGTCGCGTACCGCTGGTTGACGTTGACCTTGAGGATCGGGCCGCCGTTGGCGCGCGGGTGGTGCGTGGGGTCGTGCCGCTCGGCGTAGTTGGGGTGCACGGCGTGGCCGGTGTCGGAGGAGATGCAGATGCTGCCCGCGAGGGCGCGCGCCCGGTCCTCGTACGAGCCCCCGCGTGCGAAGACGGAACGTTCCAGCACGTTCCCCAGGAGGGGGCCGTCCGCTCCGGTGTCCGACTGCGAGCCGTTCTCCTCGTGGTCGAACGCGGCCAGCACCGGGATGTGGTCCAGCGCGGCGCCGCCGGCGGCAGCGACGGCGGCGAGGGCGGCGACACCGGCGTGCACCGAGACCAGGTTGTCCATGCGCGGGCCGGCCACCAGTTCGCGGTCGCGCCCCAGGTAGGAGGCCGGCTCGATCGAGTGGACCATCAGGTCCCAGCCCGCCACCGAGCCCTGCGGCAGGCCCTCTTCCTCCTCCAGGAAGGTGATGAGGTCGCCCTCCCGGACTTCGCCGAGTCCCCAGATCGGCTGCATGTGCCGCTGCTTGTCGAGCTTGAGGCCGTCGCTGTTGACGGCCCGGTCCAGATGGATGGCCAGCTGCGGTACCCGCAGCAGCGCGCGGTCCACGTTGACCAGCCGTTCGCTGCCGTCGCGCAGCGTCAGCCGGCCGGCCAGGCCCAGGTCGCGGTCCAGCCAGGTGTTGAGCAGGGGCCCGCCGTAGATCTCGACGGCGATCTGCCGCCATCCCACTGACCCGGTGTCAGGGAGCGGCTTGACGCGGAGGTTGGGCGAGTCGGTGTGCGCGCCGATGATCCGGAACGGGGTGTGCGGGGCCGCACCCTCGGGGACGTACCACGCGATGAGTGCGCCGCCGCGGAGCACGAACCGGCCCCCGCTGCCCGCGTCCCAGGCGTCCGTCTCCGACACCTGCCTGAACCCGGCCTTCTCCAGTCGCTTCGCCGCGTTGGCCACGGCGTGGTACGGCGACGGACTGGCCGTCAGGAAGGTCATCAGATCGTCGGTGTGGCCGCGGTCGAAGCGGGCGGGAGAGCTCATGGGGTTCACCTTAACGACGGTCGTGTTCGCCTTGGCCGGACTGCTGCGGATAGCTGTCGGACGTCGGGCCGCGGGCTGTGGCACCCCTGGTTCCGGCGGCTTCTCAGCCCGGCGGCCGCTCGAACCGGCGCTGGAGCTGCCTGCGTTCGCCCCGGCGGATGCGCGGGAGCATCTCCGGGGTCGTCGCGGAGCGCTGCGCGCGTCTCTTGCGTCCGGCGCAGAAGATACAGGCCTCTCCCGGGGGCGCGTCCGGGTCGAGGGGCGCGCCGGGGTGCTCGGAGCAGCCGGAGGCGCCGCGCGGCCGGGACAGCTCGCGGGCCACGATGAACGCCCGGTGGAGGTCGTCCGCGATCCGTACGAAGTCGTCGGTGGGGGACGTGAGGGCCAGGTGGAAGCGGCGTTCCTCGACGGTGCGGACGTGGTCGCGCAGCGCCTGGAGGGTGTACGGCGGGTCGGGCACGGGGTAGCCGAGCCGGCGCTGCTCACCGGCCGGCGGGGCGGCCGGGCGGGCGGCGGGCCGGCCGGCGCGGACGCCACGGTCGCGCAGCCCGAGGCGGCGCCGGTCGTTGCAGATCAGGCAGCGGCCCCAGCCGTCGGGCGCCTCGGGGTCGAGGGCGCCGTTGGGGTGCTCGGGGCAGCCGGTGTAGCTCTTGGCGGGGGCGAGTCCGGCAGCGGTCTGGAAGGCGGCGTAGAGGGCGTCGGCGACGGCCTCGTACTCGGCGGGGTGGGCGGCCTCGTACAGCTCCTTCAGGTGGTCGCCGAGGCTGCCGATGGCGGCCTGCAGCTCCCGGAGGGCGTAGGGCCGCCCGGTCGGGACCGAGTACCCCCTGCTGGTGCCGTGCTGCTCCTGTGGACTCATGTCTACGAGCGTCCCACGAACGACCGACAACGCGGGAATCGTGGTCGGGGATCACGTACCGCGGTCGGGTACTGCGGTGTCGGCTACCGCGGTCGGGTACGCCGGCGGGCGCGCCCGGGTCCGGTTACGCCGGCGGCCGGACCCCCCGCACGAGGATCCGGCCGCTGTGCGCACACCGTGTGTGAGGACCTGCCTCCGGAACCGTGGGGAACCGGAGGACCGGAAGGGACTAGAAGACGGCCTCGTCGAGCTCCATCAGGGAGTTGTCGACGGCCTCGGCCAGCGCGCGCTGGACCGAGACGCCGGGCAGCATCTGCGAGGCGAAGAACTTCGCGGCAGCGATCTTGCCCTGGTAGAAAGCGACGTCCTTGCCGGAGGCGCCCGCCGCCAGCTTCTCGGCGGCCACGGCCGCGCCCTTGAGCAGCAGGTATCCGACGACCACGTCACCGGAGGCCATGAGCAGGCGGGTGGTGTTCTGGCCGACCTTGTAGATGTTCTTGACGTCCTCGCCGGTGGCGGTGAGGTCGGTGATCATCTGGCCGACGATGGCCTCCAGGTCGACGGCGGCCTTGGCGAGCGCGTCGCGGGCGCCGGCCAGGTCCTCGCCGCCCTCGCCCTGGGCGAGGAACTTCTTGATCTCCTCGGAGAGGAGGTTCAGGGAGGCGCCCTGGTCGCGGACGATCTTCCGGAAGAAGAAGTCCTGGCCCTGGATCGCGGTGGTGCCCTCGTACAGGGTGTCGATCTTGGCGTCGCGGATGTACTGCTCGATCGGGTACTCCTGCAGGAAGCCGGAGCCGCCGAAGGTCTGGAGCGACTGGGCGAGCTGCTCGTAGCCCTTCTCGGAGCCGTAGCCCTTCACGATCGGCAGGAGCAGGTCGTTCAGGCCGTGCAGCGCCTTGGCGTCCTCGCCGGCCGCCTCCTTGAGCGCGATCTCGTCCTGCACGGAGGCCGTGTAGAGGACGAGGGAGCGCATGCCCTCGGCGTACGCCTTCTGCGTCATCAGCGAGCGGCGGACGTCCGGGTGGTGCGTGATGGTGACCTTGGGCGCGGTCTTGTCCATGAAGTTCGCCAGGTCCGGGCCCTGCACGCGCTCCTTGGCGTACTCCAGGGCGTTCAGGTAGCCCGTGGAGAGGGTGGAGATCGCCTTCGTGCCGACCATCATGCGGGCGAACTCGATGATCATGAACATCTGGCGGATGCCGTCGTGCTTGTCACCGATCAGCCAGCCCTTGGCGGGGTGGTTGTCGCCGAAGGTCATCTCGCACGTGTTGGAGGCCTTCAGGCCCATCTTGTGCTCGACGTTCGTCGCGTACACGCCGTTGCGCTCGCCCAGCTCGCCGGTCTCCCAGTCGAAGAGGAACTTCGGGACGAGGAAGAGCGACAGGCCCTTGGTGCCCGGGCCGTGGCCCTCGGGGCGGGCGAGGACGTAGTGGAGGATGTTCTCCTCCATGTCGTGCTCACCGGACGTGATGAAGCGCTTGACGCCCTCGATGTGCCAGGAGCCGTCCTCCTGCTGGACCGCCTTGGTGCGGCCGGCGCCGACGTCCGAGCCGGCGTCCGGCTCGGTGAGGACCATGGTGGAGCCCCAGCGCTTCTCGACGGCGATCTGGGCGATGCGCTTCTGCGCCTCGTTGCCCTCGGCGTGCAGGACGCCGGCGAACGCCGGGCCGGACGCGTACATCCAGACGGCCGGGTTCGAGCCGAGCAGCAGCTCCGCGTAGGCCCAGATCAGGGAGCGGGGCGAGGTGGTGCCGCCGATCTCCTCGGGCAGGCCGAGCCGCCAGTACTCCGACTCCATGAAGGCGTTGTAGCTCTTCTTGAAGGAGGCCGGGACCGGGGCCGTGTTGGTGGCCGGGTCGAAGACCGGCGGGTTGCGGTCGGCGTCCGCGAAGGACTCGGCCAGCTCGTTCTCGGCGAGGCGGGCGATCTCGGACAGGATGCTCTTGGCGGTCTCGACGTCCATCTCGCCGAACGGGCCGGTGCCGTACAGCTTGTCGCGGCCGAGGACCTCGAAGAGGTTGAACTCGATGTCGCGGAGATTCGACTTGTAGTGCCCCATGGCGACGGCTCCGTTAAGGCTCGGGAAGACGGGTTCCTCGTACGTACCAATCGGTAACGTCATGATGCTACCCGCCGGTAATAAGAAGCAACCCTTGCCCGGCCACTGTGACCAGGGTCAAAGCTCGCACCACACGGTCTTGGTGCCGTCCCCGCGGGCGACGCCCCACCGCACCGTCACGGCGTCCAGCAGGGCCAGCCCCCGCCCGGACTCGTCGGTGGCGGCCGCACGGCGGAGCGCGGGCCGGGCCTGCGGATCGGGATCGGTGAGCTCGACCCGCAGGCGGGTTGCCCTTCCGCTGATGCGCAGGGTGACCGGAGTGCCCTCGCCGACGTGGGTGATCACGTTGGTCAGCAGCTCGGTGACGCAGAGCTGGAGCTCCGGACACGGCCTCCCGAGGTGCTCGCGCACGGCGAGTCGGAGCTCCGGAACCGCCTTCGGCGTGGCGAGCAGCCCGACGGTGAACGGCCTCACCGGCGGCCCGCCCGGAGGGCGGCGGCGAGACGGGCAGCGGTGCCGGCGTTGCAGTTGCCGAGGGCGATGAGGGGCGGGGTCCCGTACGTCCCGGCGTAGGAGGGGAGGTGGAGGTCGAGGGAGGGGAGCGTGATCCCGTGCGCGGCGAGGGCTGCGCGGAGTTCGATCAGGGCGTCGATCGCCTGGCGGTCGGCGGCGTGGTCGCTCATGGGAGGCCTTCCTGTGCGGACTGTGACGAACCGCTCACAGGCTGGCGCGGGGCGTCGTAGCGTGGGAAGGGTTTCGGGTTCCACGGTGCGAGGTGTGGAAGGGCGGGCGATCGTGGCCGCGCGCAAGGACATCGACGGCTCGGTGAGCGTGCCGACGTTTTACGGCAAGGAACTGCGCTGGAAGCGGGAGGCGGCGGGGCGAACGCTCCAGCAGATGGTGGAGGGCGTCTTCTACGGGGTCAGCTACCTGAGCGAGATTGAGCGTGGCGAGCGACGGATGCCGCTGGACCTGGCGCGGCACGTCGACCGGGTGCTGGAGACCGACGGCTTGTTCGAGCGGTGCTGTGAGGATGTGCGGAAGGCCCGGGCTATCGGCCATGCCAAGTACGCCGAGAAGGTGTTGGAGGCGGAGAAGTTCGCGGAGACATTTGAGGAATGGTGTCCATCAGCCTTCCCGGGCCTGTTGCAGACGGAGGCGTATGCGCGGGCCCGCGCCCGGGCTGAACGTCCACTGGAGTCCGAGGAGGATACGGATGCCAAGATCAGCGCGCGGCTGGCTCGGGCAGACCTGTTCGAGAGCGGCAAGGGCCCCGAGTACTGGCTGATCCTGCATGAGTCGTTGCTGCGTTTGCCTGTCGTTCCGCCCTTGCAGATGGCGGAACAGCTTGACCGTGTCGCAGCCCTGGTGCGGCGGCGACGGATCCTTACACAGATCGTTCCGTGGAACCTCGGGGCGCACCCCTTCATGTCGGCCGGTACCGTCGTCATCATGACCTTCGCGGATGCGCCGCCGCTGGTCTATACGGAGTCCCTGCACAGTGGTGTCACCATCGATGATCCGACCCTCGTGATGCGCTACCGAAGGTCGTACGATCTGCTCAGGGCCGCCGCGCTACCGCCCGAGGCGTCTCTCGCCATGATGGAGGCGGCCGCAGAGGACTACCGAAATGGCAAGCACTTCAATTGACTTGAGTGCCGCGCGCTGGCGGAAGAGCAGTTACAGCAACACCGACGGCGGGGTGTGTGTTGAGGTGGCTGACGGGCTCGACGGGGTGGTTCCCGTCCGGGACTCCAAGCGACCCACCGGGCCGGTGATCATGGTGACGGCCGAGGCCTGGGGGCCCTTCGTGGACGGGATCAAGCGGACCCGCTGACCGGATCCGGGCGCCCGAGGGGCGCCCACCCTCGGTAGGCTGGCCGACATGTACGGCTACGAGCAGAATCCGGGCGCCCAGCAGGCGTACGCCCCACCCCAGCAGCCGATGCCCGGGGCCGGGTACGAGCAGCCGCTGTACCCGGAGCCCTCGCCGCCGTCGCTCGCGGACGCGGTGCGGGCGTTCACGACCGGGTCGCTGTCCGCCGAGGACTTCCAGCAGATCTTCGCCACCTCGAAGGTCTACTGCCCGCGCGGCGACACCCCGGGCTTCCTGGCTCTGCACAACACGCAGCAGCCGGTCATCCCCATGTTCACCACGCTCAAGGAGCTCCGCCGGTACGCCGGCAAGGAGTCCAAGTATTTCGTGATCACCGGCGCCGAGGTGATCGACCTGCTGCCCACCGGGTACGGCTTCGTCCTCGATATGGAGGGCGACCACCGGATGGTTTTCGACGCGAAGGCCGTCGAGCAGATGGTCGACTTCGCGATGCGCCGCATGTACGGCTGAGCACGCCGATATCCCCGCCTCCGTCAAGGGGCAGGGATATTGGCGGAAATTCAGGAGATCGTCGCAAATCCCGGCACCATCGGCCGCCGCCGTTTCCCTGGCGTGCGGCAGGTCATTTACCGGTCAGGGGTGTCGGCGGGAATTCGGGGCGTTCTACTCCTCCTTCAGGTAGCCGCCGACGAAGCCGCGGTAGTCGCCCCAGACGCGCTCACGCATGGTCCAGGAGCTGCCCCAGCAGTCCGCCTTCCAGGTGGTCTCGCTCTGGGCGTTGTCGGCCGGCGGAGAGGAGATCCACTCCTTCACCGGGCTGTTGTCGAAGTCGCAGCCCGGCACGTAGAGGTAGTGGGCGGCGCTGCCCGGGTACACCTTCCTGGTGTCCTTGCCCTTGACCTGGTAGTTGGTGCGGACCGTGACGCGCGCGACCTTCACGCCGAGGAACTTGTCGGTGACCGAATACGAGGCCCACATGTCGCGGTAGCCCGAAGCCCGCAGTGCCGAGGTGGAGTTGGGGGACGTCAGGTCCTCGTCGCCGGCGGCCTCGCGCTCCTGGACGACGTCGCCGGCCGCGAACGTCCTCCGGGTGACGCCCGCAGTCGCGGACTCGCCCGAATCGAGGAGCTGCTTGATCAGGGCGCGGTCCTCGATCAGGTCGAGGAACCGCTTCTTCTCGGCGGCCGAAAGGGCCGCGAACCCCTCGGCGGTCTCCTTCGCCTGCTCGTCCCCCTTGGCCACCTTCGTCGCGAGGTAGGCCTGGTACTTCGCGACGCGGAGAGCCTGCGTGGCCGGGGTGACGTCGGCCTGGGCCGAACCGGGCAGCAGCGCCAGGGTCACACCGGCGAGAGCGGCAGTGGAGACGAGGCTTTTCCTGATCGCGGAACGCATGCTGAATTCTCTCCTCATGACTTTCATGCCACCTGAATGGGTTCGGGCAGAAAGGGGGAAGTGCGCCGTGCGCACCCCGGTAAGCCCCCTACCCCCCGGATTGCGCGTCCGGCTCTTTGCCCCTCTGTCGGCCGCGCAGCACAAAGACTGCCCGGGGCGGCCGTGGCGCGTCAATCAATCCCCCATTATTTGAGCATCATCTGAGTTAAGGGGGGCCCGGCGTCCCATTCTCGATTCGGAATCAAAGAATCCGCGAATGCGGAATTTGCGAATCCGCGGAACGGGGAAGTTCGACGGCCTGGAATAGCCGCTTTTCCCCGACCGCCCCTCTGTGTCCTGATGTGTTCCGCCCGCCTCGCCCGGTGTGCCCCTGTGTGCGACGGGCCGCCCTCGCCGGCTGGGCCCTGGCCCTCGCGGCTACTCCGCCGCCGCAACCGCCCCGCCCCCGCTTCGCCCCCGTCGGTCGGTGCGGGAATGAGGGGTGGGCGGGTGGTGTTGTGGGTGGCAGAAAGTTCGAGTTTCAACTAAACTCGAGGCAGAAGGAGGCCGACCATGCCTGCAGTGACCGTCGAGAACCCGTTGACGCTCCCCCGCGTCGCCGAACCGTCCCAGGAGACCGCCGCCCGCAAGGTGCTGGCCGTCGTGACCGCGCCGAGCGGCTTCGAGGGCGAGGGCTTCCCGGTGCGCCGCGCCTTCGCCGGGATCAACTACCGCTACCTGGACCCGTTCATCATGATGGACCAGATGGGCGAGGTGGAGTACGCGCCCGGCGAGCCCAAGGGCACCCCCTGGCACCCGCACCGCGGCTTCGAGACCGTCACCTACCTGATCGACGGAACCTTCGTCCACCAGGACAGCAACGGCGGCGGTGGAGTCATCAACGGCGGTGACACCCAGTGGATGACCGCCGGCTCGGGCCTGCTGCACATCGAGGCCCCGCCGGAGTCCCTCGTCGTCACCGGCGGGCTCTTCCACGGTCTCCAGCTGTGGGTGAACCTCCCCGCCTCCGACAAGATGATGCCCCCGCGCTACCAGGACATCGGCGGCGGCAAGGTCAAGCTGCTGACCACCCCCGACGGCGGCGCCCTGCTCCGCGTGATCGCCGGTGAACTCGACGGCCACAGCGGCCCGGGCATCACCCACACCCCGATCACGATGATCCACGCGACGGTCCGGCCCGGCGCGCAGATCACCCTGCCGTGGCGGGAGGACTTCAACGCCCTCGCGTACGTCATGGCCGGCCGCGGCAGCGTCGGCACCGACCGGCGGCCCGTCGAGACGGGACAGACGGCGGTGTTCGCCGAGGGCGGCTCCCTCACCGTGCGGGCGGAGGCCTCCCAGGACTCCCACACCCCGGACCTGGAGGTCGTCCTCCTGGGCGGCCGCCCGATCCGCGAACCGATGGCGCACTACGGGCCGTTCGTCATGAACAGCCGCCAGGAGCTCCAGCAGGCGTTCGACGACTTCCAGGCGGGCCGGCTGGGCACCATCCCCACCACCGCCCGGGAGCGCACGAGCACCGTGGAGCAGCACTCCTGAGCGTGCTCAGTCGTGCCACGTAGGGGCGCGGGGAACTGCGCGACCAGCCCCCACCGGCCCGCGGTTCCATGACCGGACTGCCGGCGGGGCCTAGCGGCGCAGCGCCTCGGCGGGCTGGGTGCGGGAGGCCCGCCAGGCCGGGTACAGGCCGGCGAGGACCCCGGTGACGAGCCCGATCAGCGGTGCCACGGCGACCGTCAGCGGCGACATCACCGGGGTCCAGTCACGCAGCGCCGACACCCCGACCACGGTCAGGGTGCCCAGCGTGGTGCCCACCAGGCCGCCGACCGCGCCCTGCGCCGCCGACTCGGCCAGGAACTGGGCGGTGATGTGCCGTCCCCGCGCCCCGAGGGCCCGGCGCAGCCCGATCTCCCCGGTGCGCTCCAGGACGGCGACGAGGGTGGTGTTCGCGATCCCCACGGCCCCGATGACCAGGCAGATCGCGGCCAGCAGCAGGAACAGCTGGTCGAGGTCGGAGGTCACCCCGGCCCGCAGGGTCCGCGGATCCGGCGGCGGTGCCGGGGTCAGCCAGTCGGGGTGGTCCGGGCGCAGCGCCAGCGGCAGCTCGGAGGCCACCTGCCGGGCCGCCCCGAGCTCCGTCACCACCAGCATCCGGGCCCGCTGGGCGTTGTCGGGCGGGCCCCACAGCCGTTCCGCGGTGCCCCGGGGCACGATCACCGACAGCAGCAGGTCGGGCTTGCGCTCGGCGCCGCCCGCGATCCCGACCACGGTGAACGGGTGGTCGCCGATGAACACCGCGGGGCGGCTCTCCAGGGTGGTGATGCCCAGCCGGGCGGCCATAGCCGAGCCCAGCACCGCGACCTGTTCGGCGCGCCCGTCGTGGAAGGCGTCGTAGGCCCGGCCGGCACCGAGCGTGAGCCCGGCCGCGCGCAGCATGCCGGGGGAGGCGGCGACGACCGGGATCCGCTCCCCGCCGGCCCCGGCGACCGGTGCGGACCGTACGGTCGTCTCGCCGAGCGGCACCGGCCAGAACACGCCGGCGGCGGTGACCCCGTTGAGCGCGCCCGCCCGGGTGTCGGCGTCCTTGGGGAAGGCGTTCGGCACCTGCCGGGCCAACTGCGGGTCTCCGCCGCCGGCGGTGTCCTGCACGCTGACCTCGGTGGCCGTCAGGGCGTTGAAGCGGCTGTCGATCTGTGAGGAGGCGGTGGCCGTCAGGCCGAGGATCGCCACGAAGGTGCCGACGCCGAGCACCGTGCCGAGGCCGGTGAGCGCCGAGCGGGCGGGCCGCTGGAGCATGCCGGCGAGTGCCTCGGACAACAGGTCGCGCACCGACAACCGGGACGGGGCGATGGTCGGGGCGATGGTCGGGGCGGCGCCGTCGCCGCCGCGGTTCCTCCGACGCCACCCCGTGCTCCCGCGGAGCCGGCTCATACCGGGACCACCTCGCTCAGGACCCCGTCGCGGATGGACACCGTGCGCCGGCCCCGCCGGGCGACGTGCGGGTCGTGGGTGATGACCAGCAGGGTCAGCCCGTCGGCGTGCAGCTCGTCCAGCAGGGCCAGTACGGCCCCGGCGGTCGCCGTGTCCAGGTTCCCGGTCGGCTCGTCGCACAGCAGCAGCGAGGGCTCGGAGACCAGGGCGCGGGCGATGGCCACGCGCTGGCGTTCGCCGCCGGACATCCGGGTCGGCAGGTGTCCGCTGCGGTGGCCGAGGCCGACGCGCTCCAGCGCCGTACGGGCCCGGTCGGCGCGCTGTCCGCGCGGGATGCCGTTGTAGACCATGGCGAGGAGCACGTTCTCCAGGGCGCTGCGGTGCGGCAGCAGGTGGAAGGACTGGAAGACGAAGCCGATGCGCTGCCCGCGCAGGGCCGTGCGGTCGCGGTCGCGCAGGGCGCCGGTGTCGACGCCGTCGAGCAGGTAGCGGCCGGCGGTCGGGGCGTCGATCAGGCCGGCGACGTTCAGGAACGTCGACTTCCCGGAGCCCGAGGGCCCGACGACGGTGACGTACTCGCCGCGACCCACCGTCAGGTCGCAGGGCCGCAGGGCCTCGACGGGCGGCGGGCCGGGATAGGTGAGCCCGACGCCCTCGAACCGGACGACCGGCTCCGGACCTGCGGCCGGGCCCGGGTCGGGCGCGTTCACGGCTTCGCCTGGGCGACGAGGACGCGGTCCCCGTCGGCGAGGGTGCCGCCGTCGACCGGCTCGACCTGGACCATTCCGTCGGCGGACATCCCCGCCCGGACCTCGACGCGTCGCCGCTCGCCCGCCGCGGCCGGTTCCTTGCCGAGCACCGTGACGGTGGTCCGCCCGTCGGCGCCCGCCGATACCGCGGACAGCGGTACGACCAGGACCGGCTCGCCCGAGGAGGCGGCGGTCACCGTGAGCCGCACGCCCTGTCCCGCGAGCCGGGCGTCGAGCGCCTGGTCCGGGGTGACCGTCAGGGCGTACCCGCCGGCGTCCGCGGCCCCGCCCGGGGCGGTCCCGCCGGAGCCGCCGCCGTTCGGGGCGCCCGCACCGGGCCCGGCCGCCCCGGAACCTGCGGCCGCCGGGGTCGGGGTCGTGGCCACCGAGGCGACGGTCCCGGTGGCGGTCAGCCCGGTGGCCTCCGACAGCACCTCCACCTTCATCCCCGTCTTGACCAGGTCCTTCTGGTGGGCCGGGAGGGAGGAGCGGATCACCGGGGCGCCCGCGGACAGGGTCAGCAGCGCGTCCGGGACGGGCTCGCCCACCGCCGCCCCGACCGCGTCCACGCGTGCCGGGAAGCCCTTGACGAAGACCAGCTCGTCGGCGGGGACCATCGGGCCGGAGGTCGCCCGGGCCGCCTCCAGGCGGCTGTTGGCCTTGGCCAGGTCGGCCTGGGCGAACGTGAGCTGCTGCTGCAGGTCCGTGGTGTCGGCGCCGGCGCCGGCGCCGCCGCTCGCCTTGGCTTTGGCGAGGGCGGTTTTGGCGGTGGTGACCTGCCGCTGCGCGGCGTCGACGGCGTCCTCGGCCGCTTGGAGCTTCTCGGTGTCGCCGGGATCGGCGGGGCGCGGGGTGTGGCCCAGTGCGGTGTAGAGGGCGGTGACCGCCGCCTTGGTCCCGGGGCCGTAGGTGCCCGCCGGATCCTTGCCGGTGGGGTGGCCGAGCGCCTTGAGGCCCTCCTGGAGCTGCCCCACGTCCTTGCCGGTGGCGCCGGGCTTCAGGTCCCGGTACACCGGCAGGGCCCCGGCCAGGGCGAACAGGGGCCGGCCCGACACCTCGACCAGCACCTCGCCCGCCCGTACGGCTGCCCCGGGCTGCTTGTTGATCCGCGTGACCACCGGTTTGCCGCCCGTGCCGGCGGCCGCGGCGGCTCCGGCACCGGGGGACACGGTCAGCGTCTGCTCGGCGGCGACCGTGCCGCGCACGACCACGGAGGAGGTGAGCACCCGCCGCTCGACTCGGTCTGCGAGGACGGAGGCGGGCGGCGGGGCGGCGTCGGCGGCGACCTGGGCGGGGGAGCGGATGGTGGCGGCGACGGCGATGCCCGCCCCGGTCAGGGCGACGGCACCGGCGACGACCCAGGTCAGGATGCGGCGCCGACGGCCCAGGGAAGCCCGTCCATCGTCGGAGTCTCCGGCCCTGTCGGCCCTCTGGAGCCTGCCAGCCTTATCGCTCCCGCCAGCGTTGCCGCTCCCGCCGGCGTTGCCGCTCCCGCCGGCGTTGTCGCTCCCGCCGGCCGCAGCGCTCCCGCCAGCCTTATCGGTCCCGCCGACCACATTGGTCCCGTCAGTCCCGTCAACCCCGTCAACCCCGTCCGCCGTGACCGGTTCCGGCGGCTCTTGATGTTTCACGTGAAACCCACTTCGTCGCTCAGCAGTTCTCGCCGATCACCTGGAGGGAGCTGACCTTCCACGGGTCGCCCTCGCTCTCCCGGGTCAGCGTGAAGGCGCCCATCTGCGAGGGCTTGTCCTTCAGTTGGTCGATCGGCTCACCGGTCCTGGCGTCGTGGATCAGCCAGCGGTCCAGGTCCACGCAGTCGTGCAGGACCAGCGACCGGGGCCCCGGGCTCTCCACGCCGTCGATCCGGTGGCCCACCTCGCCGAGGAGCACCTGTCCGGCGGATCTCGACTGGGCGAGGTTGTCGCGCAGCTCCTGCAACTGGCGTCCTGCGGCCACCCGTTCGATGGCCCGGTCCTGGGGGTCGGGCGTGCGGTTGGCCGCGAGCCAGGTCGCCCAATAGGTGTCGTACGCCTGCCGCACTTCGGGGCTCGGCGCTTGCAGCGCGGGCGCGGACGCCGTCGCACCCCCCGCGGCGGCGGTGGGAGCCGGGGCGGAGCCACATCCGGCGACCAGGGCCGATGCCAGGGCCGCCGTTGCGGCGGACAGGACGCACGCCGTCCGGCGGAGCCTCATGCCGCGCCGTCCTTGAGGACCTTCTCGGCGACTGCCACCTGCTCGCCGAGCTGCTTCTTCTCCTGGTCCAGATCCTGCTTGTGCTTCTCGATCAGGGTGTTCTGGTAGGCGGTCAGGACGGCGGTCCAGGTGTCGGCGAGCTTGGTCTTCTGCTTGCAGGACACGTCCGTCGTCGCCGCGGTGATCTCCTCGCTGGTGACCGGCCCCGTCCACCGGGTGCCCTCCATCTGCTGGAGCTCCCAGGGCGTCTTCACCTGGAATCCCGCGTCGCGCATGCACGAGCTCCACTGCGTGATGGCTGCGGTGACCCGGCTGTCGCCGCGCGCCCGGTCCCCGGCCTGCTGGGTGAGTTCGTCGACCAGGCCGTTCCCGGCGGGCGTCGCGGAGGAGCCCTTGGCGCTCCTCGGGTAGAGCTTGCGGGCCGCCTCGCCCGCACAGCCGCCCTCCGGGGCGCCCGGCCGGGCGGGAGCGCCGTCCTGCGGGCCGAACAGGGCGGCCGTCTCGTTCGGATCGCGTGGGGCCGCGGCCCCCGCCTCACGGTTCGGCAATTCGCCCGTGCGATAGCCGTATTTCTTTGCGGATTCGGCGTCCACGAGGCCGATACCGCTGCTGGTGCGGCGCGTGTCGGCGGTGACGACGTAGGTGCTCGAATTCTTGAAGGAGGCGAATCCGATGCGGCGCATGCAGGCCTCGGTGAGGATGTCCTGCGCCTGCTGGAGCACTTTCTGCTGGCTCTTGTCGAAACCGTAGGCGTCCAGCGGGAGGGCCGCGTTCGCCGGGTCGGGCTGCGGGGTGACCTTCACCGGCGGCTCCCCCGTGGCCGCGGCCGCGCCGCCCTGCTTCTCCGTCGACGGGCCGCTGCAGGCACCGAGCGCCGCGACCGCGACGGCGGCGGCCAGGAGCAGGGGCAGCCGTTGGCGTGCGTGGTGCACGATCAGCCTTTCGATGGTGGGACTGGTGGCCGTACACTGCGCGGCAC